>JALZEC010000183.1 GCA_030862235.1 Actinomycetota bacterium
GCGGCCAGAGGGATCAGGGTGGTTCGCCCGCCCGGGCCGGCGAGGGCCAGGAAGTCCTGCCCAACGGCGCTCACCTGCCCGCTCACCTGGTGACCGGCGGTCGTGGTGGCCACCGCCGCGGCCTGACGTTCGGCCAGGCCGGCCAGCACCTGGGCCAAGCGGGCGTCCTCCTCGGCCTGGGTCCGCAGCCACCGCTCCCGCACCCGGGCGTCCGCCGCCTCGCGTGCCCGGGCGTCCGCCGCCCACCGTTCGAGCCCCTCGACGCCGGCCCCCTCGACACCGCCGGTGTGTTCCCGGTCCGCCACCGCCGGAGCGTACCGTCGTGGGGGTGAGCGACTGCCTGTTCTGCCGAATCGTGGCCCAGGAGATCCCGTCGGACGAGGCTTTGTCCTCGGAGAGGACCTACGCCTTTCGCGACATCAACCCGGCCATGCCTACCCACGTGCTCGTGGTCCCCCGCGAGCACATCGAATCGGCCGACACCGTCCGGCGGGAGCACGCCGACGTGCTGGCCGAGATGTTCGAGACCGCCCAGCAGGTGGCTCGGGCCGAGGGCCTCGAGGGTCGGGGGTACCGCTTGGTGCTCAACGTCGGCGAGGACGCCCTCAACTCGGTTCCCCATCTCCACCTGCACGTCCTCGGCGGCCGGAGCATGGGATGGCCCCCAGGTTGAGAGTCAGCAGATAACCTGACTTCCGCAGGTGGCCCCCACTCCCGTCAAAGTCCTCGTTCCCGGCAACCACCTCATGGTGGAGCTCCTGGGTGAACGCGACGAGCTGCTCCGCATGGTGGAGAGCGCGTTCGGCGGATCGGAGATCCTCGTGCGCGGCAACGAGATCACGATCAGCGGGGGGGACGCCGACCGCGTGGGCAAGCTGTTCGACGAGCTGGTGCAGATGCTGCGCCAGGGCCAACGTCTCGACGCCGCCCACGTGGGACGCACGATCGAGATGGTCAAGGCCGACGAGCGGCCGTCCGAGGTGCTCAATACCGAGGTGCTCCGGTCGGCGCGGGGGCGGGCGGTGCGACCCAAGACGAGCGGGCAGCGCCGGTACACCGACGCCATCCTCCGCAACGTGGTCACCTTCGCCATCGGCCCGGCGGGAACGGGCAAGTCCTACCTCGCGGTGGCCATGGCCGTGCAGGCCCTCAACGCTCGCCAGGTCAGCCGCATCATCCTCACCCGACCGGCGGTGGAAGCGGGCGAGCGCCTCGGTTTCCTGCCGGGGGACGTGCTGGCCAAGGTCGACCCCTACCTCCGTCCGCTCTACGACGCCTTGTACGACATGCTCGGGCCCGAAGGAGCCAAACGTCTCTTCGACGGGGACACCATCGAGGTCGCCCCGCTCGCCTACATGCGCGGCCGGACGTTGAACGACAGCTTCCTGATCCTCGACGAGGCGCAGAACACCACCCCGGAGCAGATGAAGATGTTCCTCACCCGGATCGGGTTCGGGTCGAAAGCGGTGGTCACGGGCGACGTGACCCAAGTGGACCTCGCCGCCGGCCGAAGCGGGCTGCTCGGGTTGGAGCGGGTCCTGTCGGGGATCGAAGGCCTGGAGTTTGTGCACCTGACGTCCCGCGACGTCGTCCGCCACCGCATCGTGCAGGACATCGTCGACGCCTACGAGCGGGCGGCCGAGCCCGCCTCGAAGGCTGCGCTTTGAGGGTCATGACCGAGCGGGTGGCGGTGTTCGCCGCCGACGAGCAGTCCGACGAGCCCGTCGATACCCTCCGTTGGGTTCGCCTGGCCGAGGCCGTGCTCGAGGCCGAAGGCGTGCGGGGCGACGCCGAGCTCTCCATGCTGTTCGTGGACGAGAAGGCGATGGCCGAGCTGAACCTGCGTTTCCTCGGGCGGCAGGGCTCGACCGACGTGCTCGCCTTCCCCATCGACGACGACGTGTACGAAGGAGGCAGGCTGCCCGATTCGCTCGGCCCGGCCGGTCCGGCCGACGACATCGAGCCTTCCGACCTGCCAACCCTGCTCGGCGACATCGTCGTCTGCCCGGCGGTCGCCCGCCGCAACGCCCCGACCCATGCCGGCACGTACGAGGACGAGATGGCGCTTCTCGTGGTACATGGCATCCTGCATCTGTTGGGTATGGATCACGCCGACGAGGAAGAAGCGACGGTCATGGAGCGGCGGGAGCAGGAGCTGCTCGACCGGCTGCACCGAACATGAACCTCCCAAGTACCACCGGCCTAAGGTGGCCGGAACCCGATGGCGGCGACCAACGGCACTGGGCGGCGTGCCCCGAACGCAGTGACGCTCTCCCGGGGACCCCATGAGCACTGACACCGTCCTGTGGATCGTCGTTGTCGGTCTGATCGGCGTTGCCGCCTTCCTTGCCTTGTCGGAGACCAGCCTCACCCGCGTGAACCGCGTCAAGGCCATGGCCCTGGAGGAGGAGGGGGTACGGGGGGCGAAGGCGCTGCACGAGCTGGTGGAGCGCCCCGAGGCCTTCCTCAACCCGCTGCTCTTGCTGGTGCTGCTGTGCCACCTGCTGGCGGCCACGCTCGTCGGCGTCCTGGCCGAGCGCTCGTTCGGTCCCACCGGCGTCGCCGTGGCCGCCTTCTTCGAGGTGGTGGTCATCTTCGTCTTCGCCGAGGCGGTCCCGAAGACCTACGCCGTGCAGCACCCGGAGCGGGCGGCGCTCCGGGTGGCCCGCATCGTGCGTCTCATAGCCGCCTTCTGGCCGATCCGCATGTTCTCCCGTGCGCTGATCGGCCTGTCCAACGTGCTCGTGCCGGGCAAGGGTCTCAAGCGGGGGCCGTACGTCTCCGAGGAGGAGCTCCTCGCCCTGGCTGATGTGGCCGTCGAGGAGGACGTGATCGAGCGGGAGGAGCGGAGGCTCATCCACTCGATCATCGAGTTCGGCGACACCGTCGTGCGGGAGGTGATGGTGCCGCGGCCGGACATGGTGGCGGTGGAGGCTCGGGCCACAGTCCACGACGCCATGGAGGTGGTCATGGCCGCCGGCTTCAGCCGCATTCCCGTGTACGAGCAGGGCCCCGACGACATCGTCGGGATCCTCTATGCCAAGGATCTCATGCGGGCCATCCGCGACGAGCGAGGCGATCAGCCCGTCCGCCAGCTGGCCCGTCCGGCCCGGTACGTGCCCGAGACCAAGCGGGTAGCCGAGCTGATGCCGGAGATGCAGAAGGAAAAGACGCACATGGCCATCGTCGTGGACGAGCACGGCGGCACGGCCGGGCTGGTCACCCTCGAGGACCTGATCGAGGAGCTGGTCGGTGAGATCGTCGACGAGTACGACGTGGAGGAGCCCCCGGTCGAGCCCCTGCCCGACGGCGGGGTGCGGGTGAACGCCCGTATGCCCATCGACGAGCTGAACGAGCTGCTCGACGCCGAGTTTCCCGAGGGGGACTACGACACCGTGGGCGGCCTGATGCAGTTCCTGCTCGGTCATGTGCCCGCCGAGGGGGAGTCGGTGGACTACGACGGCCACCGGCTCCACGCCGAGAGGGTGCAGGGACGGCGGATCGGTCGGGTGCGGGTGTCAAGGGTTCCGGTATCCCGGGACGAGGAGCTCTCGGAGGAGTGACGGCCGGGCCCGCGCCGACGGGGCGGTTCCGGTCCGGGTTCGTGACCCTCGTCGGGCGGCCGAACGTGGGCAAGTCCACCCTTCTCAACGCCATCCTCGGCACCAAGGTTTCGATCGTCTCCGACAAGCCCCAGACCACCCGCACCCAGGTACGAGGCGTGCTCAATTGGCGTTCGGCCACGCACCCGGACCGTCCCGAGGCTCAGGTCGTGTTCGTCGACACGCCCGGCATCCACAAGCCCCGCACCGTGGCCGCCGAGCGCTTCAACGCAACCGCCCGCGACGCCCTCGAAGGCGTGGACGTCGTCTGCTTCGTGTTCGACGCCACCGCTCCGTTCGGCCGCGGCGACCAGTTCATCGCCGGGCGCCTCAAGCCGGAATCGACGATCTGTGTCCTCAACAAGATCGACCTCGTCCCTCGCCAGGAAGTGCTGCGCCAGCTGACGCGGGCGGCGGAGCTCGACTTCGCCGAGTACTTCCCGGTGTCCGCCGTCAGAGGCGACGGGGTGGCCGAGCTCGTCGAGGCCATCGTGGGCCGGCTGCCGGAGGGACCGCGCTACTACCCCGAGGGGATGGTCACCGACGTGCCCGACGCCTTCTGGGTGGCCGAGCTCGTCCGCGAGCAGCTGCTGGCCGTCACCCGGGAGGAGTTGCCGCACTCGATCGCCTGCCGGGTCACCGAGTGGGAGTGGCCCCGCATCCGCTGCGAGATCCTCGTCGAGCGGGAGTCCCAGAAGGGGATCGTCATCGGCCGCAAAGGAGAGGTGCTCAAGCGGGTGGGCACGGCCGTGCGTGAGCAGCTCGATCCGGG
>JALZEC010000207.1 GCA_030862235.1 Actinomycetota bacterium
GCAGACGTGCGTGCTGTCAGGGCCAATCTTCGGTACGTACGAGATAACGGGCGGAACGGGGCAGCTCGTAGCGGCGAGTCGCAGTGGAACTTTCGAGGGCCAGGTGTTCGCGCTATTCGGCCTCGACGATCAGGGGGGAGTGCGTCAGCCCGGAGTCGGGGCAGCCACCCGTCTTCGTCGTCCAGATCATTCGGAATCCGGGCACTATCAGCTTGCCCGTCGCCGCAGCAGCCTGACAGGCGCAGACCCCCGCGGCTGCTCGCGAAGTACTTGCCAAGGGCCTACTTCGAGGGGGCGAGCTGGCAGAACTCGTCTGCTCGAGGTCGTGCAGCATTTGCCAACTGCCCCCGCAGTCCACGTCGTCGGCCCGCGTCGGGCCCAATCTAGTGCCTCTTCGGTTGCGGCCGCCATGTCAGTCGTGCGCAGTCGATGCGGATCCGGTTCTTGACGGCCTTGGCCTCCGGCACGTTCAGGAAGTCGATGTCGCGCGCGCGATAACCGCCGCTCCCCGCGCACGGGCCGGGCTGGAGCACGAAACGTTAGTGCGACCGTTCGTCCGATCTCGTCCAGGCACTTCTCCTGCTGAGCGTGGCAGTTGCCAGGGAAGCGGGGGACCAAGCCCATAGTGCTCAACGGGTGAGGCGTGAAGCTCCGGGATCAAGATCAAGCCGTCGCCGCTCCGCAGTCAAGCGCGACCGGAACGATGTCGAAGGCGACCTCGACCGCCGGGTGAAACCTCCGCCGCGATAGCCGCCCAGCGATGCCAATTAGGTGCTGCCCGAGGGGCGCAACGCTCAGAAATGAGCGACGCGCCACCCCAGCACTCGTGGTTTGCGTCTGACTTCGCCGCGGAGGATCCACCGCGAAATGACCCAAGGCTGACAGGCTCCTCGGCTCTTCCGAGAGGAGCATCGAGTGCCTGTACCGAACGGTCGCAGGACGGCCAAGAACCTGTCTGCCGAGACGAAGTGGGAGATCTTCCTGCAGGTGATGGCCGGGGAGATCTCCCAGGCCGACGCAGCCCGCAGATGGGGCGTCGACGTCTCGACGATCATCGGCATCCGCCGCACGGTCAAGGACGCGGCGCTGGCCGCGCTGGCCCGCACCGCCGGTCGCCCGGCCAAGGAGCGGGACTGGCAGCTGGAAGCGGCCCGGGCCGAGATCGGCCAGCTGACCGAGGCCATCAAGGCTCAGGCCATCGAGCTGGCGATCGTGCGGGGAAAAGCCGGCTGGGGCTGACCGGGCCGCTCCCGGCGCGGGTCCCCGCCGAGGTGAAGGAGCTGGTCCTCAAGACCGTCGACGAGGCGGTGGCCTCCGGGTTCGTGCAGGCCTGGGCGTGCTCGCTGTGGGGCGTCTCCGACGACCGGGTGCACCGCTGGCGGGCACGGCGGCGGGAACTGGGCACGCTGGTCGACCGTGCGCCCGGAGGGAACCCGCTGCACGGCCTGCTGCCGGCGGAGGTCGAAGCCGTCTTGGCCGTCGCCGAGCAGTGGGGGCCCGTTGACCGCAGCCACCGCAAGCTCGCCCACCGTGGCTCCTACACGAACACGGTGTGGGTCTCGCCGTCGACGTTCCGGCGCGTTCTGGCTGCTCACGGGCTTGTCGTGCCCGAGCAGCACGCTCGCACGCCCAGTGTCCGCAAGCCCTGGCCGGACTGGCTGGTGTGGGCGCCGAACCACATCTGGATCTGGGACGTGACGCACTTCGGCGGGGCCCACCGGGCGGTGTTCGCCATCGTCGACATGGTGAGCCGCAAGTGGATCGACACGCTGGTGTCGGTCGAGGAGAGCGCCTCGCAGGTGGTGGTGATCTTCGAGCACGCCCTCGAGGCCGAGGGGCTGATCGAGCTGCTCACCGACGAGCGCCTCGACCTCGACGTCGAAGATCCCCGTCGGCCCATCCTGCTCGCCGTGTCCGACAACGGGCCGCCGATGGCCGCCCACGACACCCGGGCGTTCATGGCCCTCATGGCCATCGTCCAGCACCGCGGACGTCCCCACACGCCCACCGACCAGGCGTGGATCGAGAGCTTCTTCAGTCACATCAAGGCCGAGTGGCCGCACCTCGAGGAGATCGCCGACCCCGTCGTGCTCGAGGCGGAGCTCGCCCGCGTGAGGAAGGAGTACAACGGCGTCCGCCTCCACGAGGCCATCGGGTACGTCCCCCCCGACGACGAGCACCAGGGTCGCGGTGAGGCGATCCGTGAGGCCCGCCGGCAGGGCCTCGCCCGAGCCCGCGAACAACGGCTCGCCTACCATCGCCGCACCGACACCAACAACCCCGAGGAGACCGCGTGAGTTGGTTCATTTCCAACCCGATCTCCGCGGTTAAGTCAGACACGCCTCACAGTTGAGGAAGCCGGACCGCAGCTGCTGAGACGACCGCAAGGTGGACCACGTCCGTCCGCATTTGGAGCGAGCCGAGCAGTAGGACCGCTTCGGGGTGGTGGCCATCGTGGCTCCCCAGGAGTTCCAGTGGGTGTTCGGCGACCAGGCGCAAGGGCTCGGGGGCCGTGGTGTGGTTCGACTGGTCCAAGTCCGAGCGGGGGTGGGGACGTAGTACTGGGTGAATGTTGCCCTGTACTGTGGGCGCGCTCCAGTGGGTCGGGGCGGAGCCGGAACCCCCGGGTCAGAGTCTCGAGGAGGTTTCGCTATGCGGCCGGCGCGGTCATTGTGACGGTGTGGCCGAGTTTCTCGAGCTGGCGGACAAGACGGCGGGCCTCGCGTTCGGGGTCGCGTCGAGATTCGAACCAGTCGTCACCGAGGTCGGCGTAGCGGGTCCCAGTGGACCCTCCGCCGACCTGCTTGATGTTCTTGATCAGCAGGTTCATGCCTCGGTCGGACCGTTGCTGTCGGCAGTGGCTGGTGTGGTGGGCGAGGATCTCGGTGCGCCAGCGCCTGAGCGTGCCTAAGTCCTGTTTGGCGCGCGAAAGGTCATGCCTGACTGACGAAAGCAAGGGCTGCACGTGCACGAATGGCTAGGACAAGCTCGTGACCCGGAGGAGCGAACGGACGAAGTGCCACGTGTATCTGCTCCCCTTGGGGACCGCGAGCCTGTACGGGTCAGGCGCTAGGCTCGTCATGAAGGTTCCGGGCGTCGGGTGTCAGTCCGGACTCGGTGTGGCGTGTTTGGCTAAATCCGACAGATCAAGTCGGCGGGTACTCGGCTCGAGACGTAGGCGGCGGGAGGCTCACGCGACCAGGAGGAGGCACATGGAGCTCAGACGAACCAGCGTCTTCCTGCTCTCGTCGGTAGTGGTGGCCGCCGCGTGGACGACCTCTCTGGGGCCCTCCGCCAGTGCGCAGACGACCACCACCTGCCCTGTTTCGAGTGCTGACCAGACAGTCGACAGCGATGAACAGGCGCTGCTGAACCTGATCAACCAGTAC
>JALZEC010000153.1 GCA_030862235.1 Actinomycetota bacterium
GGGAGGGCCATCCAGATCTCGCCCGAGGAGGTCCGGCCGGAGCCGCTCAACCACACGATCGTCGTGCTGGTCGCCGGCGTCCACCGAGGGGTCGTTCAGGCCCTGCAGTACGCCCGCTCTCTGCGGCCCCACCACCTCGCCGCCGTCTATGTGGCGTTCGAGGACGGCGACCAGGAGGCGATCGAGAAGCAGTGGAACGAGTTCAGCTTCGACGTGCCCCTCGAGATCCTCCACTCCCCCTATAGGGAACTGGTGGATGTGGTTATGCAGTACCTGGACGAGCTCGACGGGCGCTGGGACAACGACAAGATCACGGTGGTCATCCCAGAGTTCATTGCCGGCCGTCGGCTGTTCTCGCCCACCCAGCTGCTCCACAACCAGAGCGCAGCGGCGCTCAAGCTGGCGCTGCTTTTTCGCAAGGGAACGGTGGTGACCTCGGTGCCCTACCACGTGGACTGAGGAGGTGCGATGACATGACTGAGCCCGAGACCGTCTTTGAACTACGCGTGAGGAGAAACCACACCGTCATCCTCCTGGTCTCGGTCCTCGACCGCCGCATCCTCCCGGCCGTTCGCTTCGTCTCGAGGCTCGGCTCCAGCGACTCCCGGGCCCTGCACGTGTCGATCGATGCCGAGGAAACGCGACGGCTCGCCGTCGACTGGACGAAGCTCGGGCTCTCCTGGCTCCCTCTCCACATTCGGGAAGGCAGCGCCGAGAGCCTCCCGGTGGCCGTGCGCGATGCGGTGCGGGATGAAGCCCCTCCGACGGGCGCGCTCACCGTCGTGGTGCCGGAGCTTGTCTCCCCCCGCTGGTGGTATCCGCTGCTTCATCGAAGGAGCGCACGGGGCATTGCGGCCGAGCTCCAGTCGCTCCCCGGCGTGACCGCCGTGATCGTCCCATTCTGCTTCCCAGCGCGGGGGGAAGGCCCCCGTGCGACGGGGGCCGCAAGTCACAGCGACAATCAAGTCTTCCCGCTACAACCTCCCTCGACAACGGCCATCGCAACCGCGCGGCGCCCGGCACAGTGGCGAGCGCCGACGGAAGCACGTGATGGCCGGAGTGAGGTGGAGCGGTGAGGCAGCTCGTAGCGAGGAGCACCTGCCGTGTCGACTGACATCAAACCCCTGGAGCCGCCTCCCGAGGACTCCGCGGTCGAGCTGCCCCCCGAGACCCTCGTCTTTCGGATCAAGCGGTGGCTACTGGGGCCGCCGCTGCGCACCGAGCAGCTTCCCGAGGAGCGCCTCGGCAAGCCGACGGCGCTGGCCGTCTTCGCCTCCGACAACCTCTCCTCAGCGGCCTACGCCAGCGAGGAGATCCTCCACGTGCTGGTGCCGGCCGTCGGTGTGGCCGCCTTCGCCATGAGTGTCCCGATCAGCGCAGGCATGCTGGTGGTGCTCGCGTTCCTCGTCCTGTCCTACCGCCAGACCATCAAGGCCTACCCGACGGCGGGCGGCGCCTATATGGTCACGAGGGACAACTTCGGCATCAAGCCGGCCCAGCTGGCAGGGGTGGCACTGCTCATCGACTACGTGCTCACGGTCGCCGTATCCATCGCCGCCGCCGCGGCCGCCATCACCTCCGCCATCTCGGGCCTTCGCTCGTTCGCCATCCCGCTGGCCGTGGTCTTCATCCTCCTCGTGGCCTACGGCAACCTCCGAGGCGTGAAGCAGTCGGGACGCATCTTCTCCGTTCCCACCTACTTCTTCCTGGTCAACATGGTGGTCCTGCTGGCCTGGGGCGCGGCTCGGGCCTTCTTCGGGGAACTCCCGGTCGAACAGCTGGGCAAGCCAGGCCAGGTCCACGCCGGCCACGAGGGGACGGGCCTGTTCATGGGCGCCTCGCTGTTCGTCGTGGCCCGGGCCTTCGCCTCGGGTGGGGCGGCGGTGACCGGCGTGGAGGCCATCTCCAATGGGGTGAGCGCTTTTCGGCCTCCCGAATGGAAGAACGCCCGCACGACGCTCGTCATGATGGCCTCCTTCCTCGCTGTGATGTTCATGGGCATCTCGTTGCTCAACTGGAAGCTGCACGTGGCGCCTTACGAGGAAGGCAGCCCCACCGTGATCTCCGAGGTGGGGAGGCTCGTTTTTGGGGAGGGAGGGCTGGGGCGCGGCCTCTACTACTCCCTGCAGGTGGCCACCATGGCCATTCTGGTCATGGCCGCCAACACCAGCTTCGCCGACTTCCCTCGCCTGGCCAACTTCCATGCCACCGATCACTTCATGCCCCACCAGCTGGTCAAGCGTGGGCACCGTCTCGTCTTCTCCAACGGCATCATCTTCCTGGCAATCTCTGCCATCTTCATGGTGGTCGTCACCGGGGCGGAGGTGAACCGACTGATCCCCCTCTACGCCATCGGCGTGTTCACCTCGTTCACCTGCTCACAGGCAGGCATGACCAAGCACCACTGGAGGGAGAGGGAGGAGGGCTGGCGGAGAGGGCTGCTGATCAACGGGCCTGGGGCGGTGATCTCGGGCGCGGTGGCCATCACCATCGCCGTCACGAAGTTCACCCACGGGGCGTGGGTAGTGATCATCGCCGTCCCGGTGCTGGTGGTCTTCCTCATCCGCCTGGCCCGTCGCTACGAGCGCGAGGAGGAGGAACTCGAGGAGGATGTGCCGGCTCTTCTGGGCGCCGCGACGCCGGCCCGCCACGTCGTGATCGTCCTGATCGATCGCCTCGACCTCGCCACCGCCCGGGCTGTCCGCTACGCGCGCGGTCTGGAGGCCGACGAGCTCCGAGCCGTGCACTTCGTTCTCGACGAACACCAAGCCGAGGAGCTCAACGAGCAGTGGCAGCGGTTCGGGCCCGAGGACGTGCCCTTGGAGGTGGTCGAGTGCCCCGAGCGCCGCATCACTCATTGCGCGCTGGTGCTCGTCGCTCACGCGCTCGCCGACGAGGGGACACAGGCGAGTGTGGTCGTCCCCGATCGGGTCTACAGCGGCGCGTGGGCTCGCCTCCTCCATGACGAGACGGGACGGGATCTGGCGCGAGAGATGACCCGCCTGCCCCATGCCAATGTGATCACCGTGCCCTACCACGTGAACGCCGACGAATCTGAAGACGGCGAGGAGCGTGACGGCGGTTCGGGGGAGGGCCAAGGAGAGGAGGGCGGACCGGAGAGGTCGGACGAGGGCGACGAGCGACCCTGACTTCATTCGGCGACGGGGGTTCACTCCGACGTGGTGGCGAGTTCACGTGTCAGGACGGCGAGCTTGCGCCATGGCCACGATCCGCCCCCGCCCCCGCCCCCGCCCCCGAGCGCCCGCGGTCGTGGCCACCTATTGCCGGGTTGTTGCCTTCTCGGGCAGGAGCGAGGTGACC
>JALZEC010000227.1 GCA_030862235.1 Actinomycetota bacterium
GCCCGCACGCGCCTCCTCTACCTCTATCCCTCCGAGCTCGACGACCGGCTGGTCGACACCATCTGCGCCACCGGCGTTCCCTACTTCGACCTCTCGCTCCAGCACGTCTCCAAGCCCCTCCTGCGGCGTATGCGGCGCTGGGGGGACGGCAGCCGCTTTCTGGAGCGCGTCCGGACGATCCGTTCACGAGAGCCGGCGGCCACCTTCCGCTCCTCGTTCATCGTGGGCTATCCGGGGGAGACCGAGGCCGACCACGACCAGCTGCTGGCCTTCGTGGAGGAGGCCCAGCTCGACTGGGCGGGATTCTTCGCCTTCTCGCCCGAGGAGGGGACGTACGCCGCCGGCTTGGACGGGGTCGTGGATCAGGGGCTCGTCGAGGAACGCCTCCTCGAGCTGGGCGAGCTGCAGGACCGCATCACCGCCACCCGGCGGGCCCAGCTGATCGGTGAGCGGATCGAGGTCCTGGTCGACGAGCCGGGGATCGGGCGGAGCCACCGGGAGGCGCCGGAGATCGACGGCGTGGTCGCCCTCCCCGAGGAGCTGCCGGTCGGTCGGCTAACGGAAGTGACCGTGGTCGGAGCCGCCGGCCCCGACCTCGAAGCCGTGGCCTGATCGTTGCGCTGCGAGGTCGTCACCGTCGGGACCGAGCTGCTGCTCGGTCAGATCGTCAACACCAACTCGGCCTACATCGGCGATCGCCTGGCCCTGGCCGGTATCGATTGCTGGTTCCACACCACCGTCGGCGACAACGAGGGCCGGATCACTGACGTGTTGCGCATCGCCCTCGAGCGCAACGATGCCGTGCTGGTCTGCGGAGGGCTCGGGCCCACCCCGGACGACGTGACCCGCGAGGCGATCGCCCGGGCGCTGAACGTGCCGCTCGTACGCGACGGGGCGATGGTCGCCAATATCGAGGGCATCTTCCGGGCCCGCCAGCGGGAGATGCCGGAGAACAATGTTCGGCAGGCGGACCGTCCCGAAGGGGCCACCTTCATCCCGCAGGTCCTGGGGACCGCTCCGGGTCTCGTGTGCGAGCGGAACGGGCAGGTCTTGTACGCCCTCCCCGGCGTGCCCCACGAGATGAAGGAGATGCTCGAACGGGCGGTCGTGCCCGATCTGGTCCGCCGGGCCGGCGCCTCGACCGTCATCCTGAGCCGGCTGATCAGGACGTGGGGGTTGGGCGAGTCCTCGCTCGCCCAGCGCATCGCCGATCGAGTCGACAGGCAGACCAACCCCACCATCGCCTTCCTGGCCCAGGGTGTGGATGGGATGAACCTCCGCATCACGGCCAAGGCGGAGAACGACGTGGCCGCCCGGCGGATGCTCGACGCCGAGGAGGCCGAGCTGCGGGCCCTCCTCGACGGCTACGTCTTCGGGGTCGACGACCAGACGATCGAGAGGGTGGTCGCCGACTTGCTCCTCCAGCGGAAGATGACGCTGGGAGTGGCCGAGTCGGTTACCAGCGGGCTGGTCGCCGCCCGTCTCGCCGAGGCGCCGGGCGCGAGCAAGTGGTTCAAGGGGTCGGTCGTCGCCTACAACAGCCAGGTCAAGTTCGACCTGCTCGACGTGCCGGAAGGGCCGGTCGTGTCGCCTGAGGCGGCCGTGGCCATGGCCGAGGGAGCCCGCGAGAAGCTGCGGGCCGACGTGGGGATGGGCGTCACCGGGGTGGCAGGCCCGAAGCGCCAGGAGGACAAGCTCGTCGGAACGGTCTTCCTGGCCGTGGACGCCTTCGGCAAGACCGACGTCAACGAGGCCCACTTCCCTGGCGACCGCCAGCACGTCCGCCAGTTCGCCACCATCACCCTGCTGGACTGCCTCCGGAGGCGCTTGCTGGCGGGGGAGTGACCGCATTGCCACCACTCCCCGCCAGGGGGGATGATGGGCGGCGGTCGGCGCAGGCCAGCACGGAAGGAGCCCGTATGAAGGTCGAGAGCATCCTGAAGGCGAAGGGACCTGAGGTCGAGACCACGACACCAGATACTCAGGTTCGTCTGGTCGTCCACAGGCTTTCTGCCCTCGGGATCGGGGCCCTGGTGGTCTCGCCCGACGGCCGCACCCTTCTCGGGACGATCTCGGAGCGGGACATCGTTCGTGGCCTCAACAAGCACGGCGCTGCCCTGCTCGATCTCAGCGTGAGCGATGTCATGTCTCGCCGGGCGCCGACGTGCTCACCCAACGACTTGCTGCAGGACGTCATGGCGGACATGACGCGCACGCGGCACCGTCATGTCCCTGTGCTCGATGAAGCCGGGGTCCTCTGCGGAATCGTAAGCATCGGTGACCTCGTCAAGCACCGGTTGGAGGAGATGGAGCTGGAGACGAACGTCCTGCGCGACGCCTACATCGCCCGGCGCTGACGTCGAACGCTCAACCCGGTGGCCGTCGGTCGCCCCCCTCGTCCCGTTCTCGGTTGGCGGGAGTGAGCCTGACGACAGGAATGGGACGGGTCGTCTTGGCCTGGTACCGGTCGTAACGACCCCCGTTGTTCT
>JALZEC010000258.1 GCA_030862235.1 Actinomycetota bacterium
GTCGCTGTTGTAGGCCCGGAGGGCGTGGGCCATGACCAGGTTGAGGATGAGAAGGACAAGTCCGGCGATGTAAGTCGCACGCCAGAGCCTGGCCGCCGTTTCGTCGCGTCCCCCGTGACTGGGCGGCGGGGCACCCCGAGCGGGGGGACGACCGGCCGAAGAGCGTTCGTCGGTGGCCGGCGGCGAGGGGCCGTCAGCCGAGGGGCCAGAGCCTCCGGCCGACGTCCGGGTCGTCAGGGAGCGGAGGCGTCTCCGGACGCTCCTCGGTGAGGTTGTCGCGGTCGATCTCGCCCTCGACCTCCACACCGGCCAGGCCCCCCTGCTCGTCGATCCGCACCGTGACCCGTGACCAGTCGCTCATGCAAGCGACCTTACTTCCAACGGCCGGGAAACGAGGGGTGACAAGCGGCGCGTGCTCCCGCCCGAGAAGGGACGATTGTCACTCCGTGGCCCAACCTGGTGCAACACGTTGGCTACGCCGCCTGGCCCAGCGCCCGGGCCAGGCGGCCCGTGGGATCGCCGAGAAGGGGCCGGACCCAGACCATCGACGGGCGGCGAGGAGGTTCCGAGAACCCGAATCTCACCGGAGGATCGAGGGGTCGGAGCGAGCCCAGGTCCCGCCCCTCCAGCCAGGCCCGTCCCTCCACCAGCGGGCGGTACCACCGGGCCCGGTACCACTCCCGGACGCCCGTCGGAGTTGTCCCGTACGTCCGCACCCGGAGCAGCCGCCAGGCGAGGGGGCCACCCAGGTAGCGGGTGACCCAAGCGGGAACGGGCGGCACGGGCCAACCCCGCCCGGCCCGCAGCTGGAGCGAGAGGTCGAGGAGCGGGGCGACCACCACCAGCGTCCGACCGTGGACCGTGGCCGACAACGGCGTCACGACGACGTCGTCGAAGCGGTAGACGGCGGAGACGAACGCCGCCACCTCCTGGCTCGGCGCCAGCAGCCGCCGACGGCCGTCCGGTCCGGCCCACATGACGTCGGCGATCGGACCGAGGGGAGACACGTCCCAGGTCCCGCAGACGAACCGGTCGCCGGAGGCGAAGCCGGCGCTGGTGATTACCCCTACGAGGGGGTACCTGCTCGCTCGTCTACCCGTCGGCTGCTCCTCGCCGCGATCCGCCAGATGGCGACGGCAAAAGCCACCGACACCACGGCCAGGGTGAGGTGGACGACCTTGAATCCCAGGGCGCGCGTCTCGTCCCGCAGGAGGTTGCGGACGAACACGGCCCAGATGAAGACCGTCCAGCCTGCCGCCAGCCGGAGGACGAGGGTGTCGCGACGGGACATATCGTCACGCTACTCGCCGGGGGATTCGCCCTCCCAAAGCGTGCCTTGACCGAAGTCCCGCACGAACCGGGGAACTCCGCCCCACGGGATGTGGTCCATGAAAACCCAAGCGCGGCGGTGAATGGCCGTCGGACCCCATGCGGCGAGGGCCGCCTTGTGGCGAGGGCACGGGTAGCCCTTGTTGAGTTCGAAGTCGTAGCCCGGATAGTGCCGGGCTTCGGCTCGCATGATCCGGTCGCGGGTCACCTTGGCCAGCACGGACGCGGTGGCGATCGAGAGGCACGAGGCGTCGCCCTTCACGATCCGCCGCACCCGGCGAGCACCGACGAAGTCCCATAGGCCGTCGACGAGGACGACGTCCGGTTCCACCCCGAGGCCCTCGATCGCTCGCCGAGCGGCCAGCTTCTGGGCGGCGGACATGCCCAGCTCGTCGCACTCCTCCTGGCTGGCGTGGCCGACGGCCCAGGTCTGGCACCACTCGGTCAGGCGCCGGTACAGCCGTTCCCGCTCGTCCTCGGTGAGCATCTTCGAATCACGGACCTTGTAGACCCGTCGATCCTGCGGAAGCACCGCCGCGCCCACCGAGATCGGTCCCGCCCACGAGCCGCGCCCGACCTCGTCCACACCCACCACCACCTCGCACCCCTCATCCCAGAGGGCCCGCTCGAGGGTCAGGCTGGGCACGACCTGCCGGCCCGGGCCCGCTTGTCCGGAACGGGGTTCTGGCCGGATGGCGGGAGGCTGGGCCGAGGCGACCACGGCGGGAGGCTACCGCCGGCGGCACTCAAGCCAGGTGGACCGACGGCTCCCCGCCAACCACGCCGCCGATCCGGACGAACCCGGCTGCCGCCAAACCGGGGTCCCCGGCCATCGTGGCCGGGACGGCGGCCAAGAGGCCGCCCGACGTCTGCGGGTCGTAGGTGAGGGCCTCCAGGGCAGGGGAAGCGCTGCCGACCGTGACCCGGCTCTCCAGGTGGCCGCGATTGCGGGCGTCACCGCCGGTGCGGACACCCCGCTCTGCCGCAGCCAGCGCCCCGGGGTACAGCGGGAGCGCAGCGGAGTCGATGTCCAGGCGCACGCCCGATCGCTCGGCCATCTCCCAGCCGTGACCGAGCAGGCCGAAGCCGGTCACATCGGTCACCGCGTGCGGCGGTTCCGGAAGCGCCGAGAGTGCCTCGGCCGCCTCACGGTTGAGCCGGCGCATGTTGGCGATGGCCATGGCCTTGTCGTCTGCCTCCCCGCCGGCAAGCAGGATGCCGGTGCCTAGCGGTTTGGACAGCAGCAGCACGTCTCCTGGTTGAGCGCCGGCCTTGGTCCAGACTCTGTCGGGGTGGACGAGCCCCTGCACGGCCAGACCGAAGATCGGCTCCTCGGAGCGGATGGTGTGCCCGCCGGCGACGACCCCTCCGGCCTCGGCCACCACCGCCGCCGCCGCCGACAGGATGGCGCCGACCGCCTCGACCGGGAGGCGCTCGGGAAACGCGGAGATGTTGAGCGCCAGCACGACCTTGCCGCCCATGGCGAACACGTCGCTGCAGGCGTTCGCCGCAGCGACGGCACCGAAGTCGGCGGGGTCGTCGACCAGGGGCGGGAAGAAGTCGGTGGTCGACACCAGCGCCGTGTCGTCCGAGAGCCGGTACACGGCGGCATCGTCGAACGGGGCCAAGCCTACGAGGAGCGGAGTCCCGCCCAGCGAGGTGGCGAGTGACCGGACGAGCCCGGCCAGCGGTGCCGCGCCCCACTTGGCGGCGCAACCCCCGCAGCTGGTCCATTCGGTGAGCTTCAGGTCGGAGGCGGGAAGGTGCGTCGTCACGCCTGTCAGTATTGCGCCGTCGGCGACCATACGAGACCTCCTCCTCGCTGACGCTCCGTCCCTCGTGCAGCGGTCAGCGCCGGGGGGTGAGCATGTCGTTCAGCCCGTCCCCCAGCAGGTTGACCGCGAGCACGGCCAGTCCGAGGGCGACGCCCGGGAACACCGACATCCACCACGCGACACGGAGGAAGCGCTGCGCGTTGGCCACGAGGAATCCGAGGCTCATGACGTTCGGGTCGCCCAGCCCGAGGAAGCTCAGGCTCGCCTCCAGAAGGATGATGCGCGACGCCAGCAGGGCGATGACGACCACGGCGGCGGGCACGACGTTGGGCAGGATGTGCCGGATGAGGATGCGGACATGGCTCGCGCCCAACGAGCGGGCGGCTTCCACGAAGGGCCGCTCTCGCCACGACAAGCACTCGGCCCGTACGACGCGGGTCAGGGTGGGCCAGGACGTGAGTCCCAGCACGAGGATCATGTTCTGGAAGCCGGTCCCGAACAGCGCGAGCACGAGCAGTACGAGGAAGAAGCGGGGGATCGACTGGAACAGCTCGGTGAACCGCTGGAGAACGTCGTCGACGATCCCCCCCACATAGCCCGACACCGCCCCCACCACGAGGCCGATGATCGTGGCGATCAGGACGACCCAGAGCACCACCACCGCAGACGTCTGGAGCCCGTGGACGATGGCACGGGCTACGTCGCGCCCGAGATTGTCGGTTCCGAACCGGTGCCCATCCGAGGGCCCCTCCAGGGGCTTGCCTGCATAGGCGAAGGGATCACCGGGGGCGATGGAGTCGGCCAACAGGCCGAATCCGAGCAGGACCATGGTCAGCACGAGACCCGTCATGCCCGCGGGGTGCCGGAGGAACCGCCGGAGAACGATCTTCCGGCGGCTCAGCTCGAACGCCTCGCCGGCCGCGACCTTGAGCTCAGCGGTACCGGATGCGGGGGTCGATCCAGGCATAGGTCAGGTCGGTGAGGAGGTTGGTCAGGACCACGCTGAACGCGACGAGGAGCACGAGGCCCAGGATCACCGGGTGGTCCCGGTTCTGCGCTGCGGAGAGAAGAAGCGTGCCCAGGCCAGGCCAGCTGAACACGGTTTCGACCAGGACCGCCCCGGAGAACAGGGTCCCCACTCGAGTCCCGATGACGGTGACCACGGGGAGCATGGCGTTGGGAAGGGCGTGGCGGAACAGCGAAGACGTGGCCGAGAGCCCCTTGGCGTGGGCGGTGCGGACGTAGTCGGCGTACTGCTGCTGAAGCAGCCCGGTCCGAGCCACGCGGGCGACAAGGGCCACCTCCGAAACGGCCAGCACCAGCGCGGGGAGGGCGAGGTGGTGGGCGATATCCAGGTAGTGAGCGAGGCCGCTGTAGTCGGCGCGGGGATCGGTCATGCCCTGGACCGGGAACCACCCGGCTCGGAAGGCGAGGGTCAGGAGGCCGAGCTGGGCCAGCCAGAACACGGGAAGGGCGTAGGCGACGAGCGCGGTGGTGCTCACCCCCATGTCCATCAGGCCGAACGGGCGACGAGCGGCCACCAAGCCGAACAGCACGCCCCCGATGCTCGAGGCCACGAGCGCCGTCCCCATGAGGAGCAGCGTCGGCCCGAGCCGGCTGTAGATCAGCGTCCCGACGCGCTCACCTTGGGCGAACGACGTGCCGAGGTCTCCACGGAGCACGTTTCCCGCGTACGTCCGGAACTGCTCGGTGACCGGCTCGTCCAGCCCGAACTTGTCGCGCATGAAGGCGTAGTAGGCCTCGTCGCCGTTCCCGCTGGCCACCGCGTCCACCGGGTTCCCGGGCGCCAGGTGGATGATCCCGAAGGTGATGACCAGGATGGCGGCGACGGCAGGGACAACCTGCAGGAGCCGTCGGAGGACGTACCGCCATCCCACCGCTCAGCTCACCCGCCCCGGGGCGGCGCGATCAGCGCCTGCAGTGCGCCCCTTCGGCGTACAGGCCGGTGTTCTGGAAGTTGAAGCCGGAGCAGGCGGCGTTCACGGCCCGGGTGTTCACCGTCTCCGCCAGCCAGATGTACGGGAGCTCGCGAACGGCGAGCTCTTGGATCTGCTGGAAGATCTGCTGGCGCCTCGCCTGATCGGCCTCGGCCGTCGACTGGTCCCAGAGCCGGTCCATCTCCGGGTTGCTGTACGCGGCGGCATTGGTGAAGGCGGTCGAGCTGATGATCTGCGAGGAGTGGTACTGGCGCCGGACGCCGATGAGAGGGTCGGCCTCGTTGCAGTAGGAGATGGCCGCCGTGTCGAACCTCCGGTCCCGGAAGACGTTGGCCGTCAGCGTGGGGTTGTCCTCCTGCTTGGTCTCGACCTCAACGCCCACCGACCGCCACTGCTGACGCAGCACCTGGCCGTAGTCGATCTGGGTGCCGACGAAGCCGTGGAAGTCGATCCGGAACGGGGTGCCGTCCGGGATGTTGGGGACGCCCCTCGCCACCCGGGTGCCGCCCCCCTCGTCCTTCCAACCGGCCTGGTCGAGCAGCTGCCGGGCCCGGGTGACGTCGAAGGCAGGAAGGTTGATACCGGTCGCTCGGGCTACGGGGATGGCGGTGTTGATCGGCTGCGTCGCGATCTTGCCCTGGCCGAACAGCACCTGTTCGAACCCCTGCTGGCGGTTGGTCGCATGCCAGAGCCCTTGACGAGTACGCAGGTCGGCGAAGAACGGGAGATGGCCCTCGCCGGGACGGAGGTTGAAGGCCACCGTGAGGACGCAGTTGCCCCCGCCCGGCCCCCGCGCCACATCGACGAGGGTGACACCCCTGTCCTGGCGGAGGATGGGCAGGTCCTGGCCCTGCACGCCTTCGACGTAGTCGATCTCGTGGCGCTGGAGGGCTGCGGTTTGCGTGCCACGGTCGGGAATGACCCGCTCGGTGATCCCGTCCAGGTACGGCAGTCCGGCACGGAAGTAGTTCGGGTTCCGGGTCATCTTGATCTCGGTGGCGTCGTAAGACTCGAACTTGAACGGTCCCGTGCCCACCGGCGTCTTGTTCGGGGGACAGCCTGCGACCGTCGAGATGTCCGAGCACGTCTCGTAGATGTGCTTGGGGATGATCGGCGCCTCGGTGACGTTCAGCTGCTGGAGCAGCGGCGCGTAGGGGGCCGGGAACGTGAACACGACGGTCCGGGGGTCCGGGTTGGACACCTGCACTCCGGCTGCGTTCATGGATGCTGCGGTGCGGGAGTGGAACTTGAGAAGGGCGTTGTCGAAGGTGAACTTGACGTCGTCCGAGGTGAACGGCCTCCCATCATGCCAGGTCACACCGCTGCGCAAGGTGAACCGGTAGACCGCTCCGTTCTGCTCGGTCGTCCAGCTCTCGGCCAGCTCGGGGGTAGGTCGGCCGTCCGTGTCCAGGCCGACCAAGCCGTTGAACATGGGCTCCGACGCGCTGTGGACGCCGCCGTTGGACGTGACCGCGGGGTTCAGCTGGCCCGGGTCGCTGCTGATAGCGGCCACAAGGATGCCGCCGCGGACGGGCTGCTCGGCCTGGGTCGTGGGCGTCTGGCCCTGACCAGGCCCCGCGCCCTCCTCGTCGTCGTCACCGCCGCAGGCCCCGGCGACCAGAATCAGGGCCAGCAACGGGATCAGCTGACGGGTCCAGGCACGGGTCTTCGTCACAAGTCTCTCCCCCAGTTCGTGCTGCGGCAGCGCCGACGGGGGATCTTAGTGAGATTCGA
>JALZEC010000166.1 GCA_030862235.1 Actinomycetota bacterium
CTCGGCGGCCAGGCCGAGGTGCTCGGAGTGTCAGGCACCTGGAAGGCCTTGACGGACAACGTCAACCAGTTGGCCGGGAACCTCACCAGCCAGGTGCGGAACATCTCCCAAGTGACCAAGGCGGTCGCCCGGGGCGACCTGTCCCAGACGATCACGGTCGAGGCCCAGGGTGAGGTGGCCGAGCTGAAGGACACCATCAACACGATGGTCGATCAGCTCCGTGCCTTCGCCGACGAGGTCACCCGTGTGGCCCGGGAGGTGGGCACGGACGGTCAGCTCGGCGGTCAGGCCGAGGTGCCCGCCGTCTCCGGCACGTGGAAGGCGCTCACGGACAACGTGAACCAGCTGGCGGGAAACCTCACCAGCCAGGTGCGGAACATCGCCCAGGTGACGACGGCCGTGGCCCGGGGCGACCTGTCCCAGAAGATCACAGTGGAAGCCCGCGGCGAGGTGGCCGAGCTGAAGGACACCATCAACACCATGGTCGACCAGCTCCGCGCCTTCGCCGACGAGGTCACCCGTGTCGCCCGCGAAGTGGGCACGGAAGGACGGCTCGGCGGTCAGGCCCGGGTGAAGGGTGTCTCCGGGACGTGGAAGGCGCTGACCGACAACGTGAACCAGTTGGCCGGCAACCTGACCGGCCAGGTGCGGAACATCGCCCAGGTGACCACGGCCGTGGCCCGCGGCGACCTGTCCCAGAAGATCACGGTGGAAGCCCGCGGTGAGGTGGCCGAGCTGAAGGACACCATCAACACCATGGTCGATCAGCTCCGTGCCTTCGCCGACGAGGTCACCCGTGTCGCCCGCGACGTCGGTACCGAGGGCAAGCTCGGCGGCCAGGCCACCGTGCCCGGCGTGTCGGGGACGTGGAAGGACCTGACCGACAACGTGAACCAGCTGGCCGGCAACCTGACCGGCCAGGTGCGGAACATCGCCCAGGTCACGACGGCCGTGGCTAAGGGTGACCTCACCCGGAAGATCACTGTCGAAGTGCGGGGCGAGCTGCTCGAGCTCAAGAACACGATCAACACCATGGTCGACCAGCTCTCGGCCTTCGCCGACGAGGTCACGCGCGTGGCCCGCGAGGTGGGGACCGAGGGCAAGCTCGGCGGTCAGGCGGAGGTCAAGGGCATCTCGGGGACGTGGCGGGACCTCACCCAGTCGGTGAACTCGATGGCCGACAACCTCACGGACCAGGTGCGCAACATCGCCCAGGTCACGACGGCTGTGGCCCAGGGTGACCTCTCGCAGAAGATCACTGTCGACGCCCGGGGCGAGATCCTCCAGCTGAAGAACACCATCAACAAGATGGTGGACCAGCTGTCGGCCTTCGCCTCGGAAGTCACCCGGGTGGCCCGTGAAGTGGGGACCGAAGGCAAGCTCGGCGGTCAGGCGGAGGTCCCCGGCGTCTGGGGAACGTGGAAGGCGCTGACCGACAACGTGAACCAGCTGGCCGGGAACCTGACGACTCAGGTTCGCGCCATCGCCGACGTGGCGACGGGCGTGACCCGGGGTGACCTGACCCGCACCATCACGGTGGACGCTCCCGGTGAGGTGGGCGAGCTCAAGGACAACATCAACCAGATGATCTCCAACCTGCGGGAGACCACGGCCCGAAACGAGGAGCAGGACTGGCTCAAGTCCAACCTGGCTCGGATCGGCGCCGTCCTCCAGGGCCACCGCGACGTGGACACCGTCTCCCGCCTGATCATGTCCGAGCTGACCCCGCTCGTCGGCGCCCAGCACGGGGCCTTCTTCATGGCCGATGCGGACGCCGACGGCTCGACGGTGTTCCGGTTGAGCGCGGGATACGGCTTCCGCGCCCACAAGGGGGTGGCGACCAGCTATGCCGAAGGGGAGGGGCTGGTCGGGCAGGCGGCGGTGGAAGGCAAGCCCATCCTCCTGACCAACGTCCCGAAGGGGTACGTGAAGATCGGTTCCGCCCTGGGGGAGGCGGCACCGGCCAACATCGTCATCTACCCGGTGCTGTTCGAAGAGCAGGTGCTGGCCGTCCTCGAGCTGGCCTCGTTCCGCGCCTTCAGCGGCATCAACATGGCCTTCCTCGAGCAGATCGTGGAGACGGTGGGCGTCGTCCTCAACACGATCCTGGCCACCATGCGCACGGAGGAACTGCTCAAGCAGTCCCAGACGCTGACCAATGAGCTGCAGAAGCAGCAGTCGGAGCTCCAGCACACGAACGCCGAGATCGAGCTCGCCCGCCGCGAGCTGGAGGAGCGGGCCGAGCAGCTGGCCCTGAGCTCGAAGTACAAGTCCGAGTTCCTGGCCAACATGTCCCACGAGCTGCGGACCCCGCTGAACAGCCTCCTGATCCTGGCCAAGCTGCTGGCCGACAACCCGGACGGCAACCTGAGCGAACGGCAGGTCGAGTTCGCCAGGAGCATCCGCGACGCCGGGAACGACCTGCTCTCGCTCATCAGCGACATCCTCGACCTGTCGAAGGTCGAGGCGGGGAAGATGGACATCAGCTTCGCCCCCGTCCGTCCGGCCGACCTCTGCGAGGAGCTGGACCAGATGTTCCGGCCCATCGCCGAGCAGCAGGACCTCGAGTTCGCCGCTGACGTTGCGCCCGACGTGCCCGACACGATCATCACCGACGCCCACCGGGTGCAGCAGATCCTGAAGAACCTGCTGTCCAACGCGTGCAAGTTCACGGAGAAGGGCTCGGTCCGCCTGAGCGTGAGGATGGTGGCGAACCCGTCGAGCCGGTTGCCGCAGAACATGGTCGCCTTCTCCGTGGCCGACACGGGGATCGGCATCGACAGCAACAAGCTGCTGGTGATCTTCGAAGCTTTCCAGCAGGCGGACGGCACGACGAGCCGGCGTTACGGCGGCACGGGGTTGGGCCTCTCTATCAGCCGGGAGATCGCCCGGCTCCTGGGCGGCGAGATCCAGGTCAGCAGCGAGCCCGGCCGGGGGAGCACGTTCACTCTGCTCCTCCCGACGGTGATGGAACGCCCTCCCCTCGAACCCGTAGAGCGGCCAGCGAGCAGTAATGGGGACGGCATGGTCGACCGCGAGGCGCTGACGCGCTCGGCCGACACAGCCGCCGTTCTCAAGGGTCGCCGGGTCCTGATCGTGGACGACGACGTGCGCAACGTCTATGCGTTGACGAGCGTCCTCGAGGACTACGGCCTCGAGGTGCTCTGCGCCCACGACGGGCGGGAGGGCATCGACCTTCTTCGACGGAACCCGGTCGTCGACCTGGTTGTGATGGACATCATGATGCCGGAGATGGACGGCTACGAGACGATGCGCGCCATCCGCGAGCTCGACGGCTTCCAAGGGCTGCCGATCATCGCCCTCACCGCCAAAGCCATGCGCGGTGACCGCGAGAAGAGCCTGGCTGCCGGCGCCTCGGACTACATCACCAAGCCGGTGGAGGTGGACCACCTGCTCGAGATGTTGCGGGTCTGGCTGTATCGGTGAGCAGGAGCGAGCACCGAAGCGGAGCGACGCCTGCGTGGCCGAACGCAACCGAGGAGCGCAGCTCCCATGAAGTGAGGGTGCGGAGCCCGCTGGTCTCTGAGCCTCAGCCTCGGGTCCTGCTGGTCGACGACCGAGCGGAGAACCTGCTGGCCCTGGAGGCGGTGCTCGAGCCGCTCGGCCTCGACCTCGTGTCGGTGCGCTCGGGTGCTGACGCTCTGCGGCGGCTGCTGGTCGACGAGTTCGCCGTGATCGTGCTGGACGTACAGATGCCCGAGCTCGACGGGTTCGAGACGGCCCGGCTGATCAAGGGCCGGGAGCGCACGCGCCATGTCCCCATCATCTTCCTGACGGCGATCAGCGGGGGGTTGGAGCACCATCTCAAGGGCTACGCCGCCGGGGCGGTGGACTACGTCTACAAGCCGTTCGAGCCGGACATCCTGCGGGCCAAGGTGGCGGTTTTCTGCGAGCTGTGGCAGCGGGGTGTGGTGATCGAGCGGCAGCGGGAGGAGGTCGCTGCTCGGCTGGAGGAGCTCAACGGGCTGCACCAATCGCTGGCGCGCCAAGCGGTGGAGCTCGAGCGATCGAACGCCGCGCTGGAGCACTTCGCCCAGGTCGCGGCGCGGGACTTGGTCGACCCCCTCAACACCGCCGCCGGGTTCATCGACCTGCTCCGCGCCCGTCACGCCCTCGACGGCGATGCCGCCCTCTTGGCCGAGCGGGCGACGGCGGTGATCGAGCGGGCTCGGCGGTACGTCGGCGAGCTGCTTGCCTTCGCCCGAGCGAGCAGTGATCACCTGGAGTTGGAGGACGTCTCGCTGGCCGACGCGCTGGTCGAAGCGGCGGCCCAGGTGGACGCGTCATTGGTAAAGGACGGGACTCTGGTCGTGGACGGGGAGTTGCCCGTCGTCCGGGCCGACCAACGCCTGGTCGTGCTGCTCCTGGCCGAGCTGCTCCGGAGCCTCACCGACATCGATGGCAACGGCGGGCCGGGCAAGCTGCGGGCATCGGCGACGCCGGAGGGCACCGGCTGGCGTATCGCCATCGCCAATGAGCGGGAGGTGGTGCCCGAGCCCGAGGTCCCCCGCCTGTTCACCGTGTTCGCCGGTCCTCGTGGCGCCGGCCTCGCCCTCTCTCGGCGGATCGTGGAGCGGCATGGAGGCGCCATCGGGTGCGAGTCAGGCCCGATGACCGGGAG
This sequence comes from Actinomycetota bacterium, assembly GCA_030862235.1. GTDB lineage: Bacteria > Actinomycetota > Acidimicrobiia > Acidimicrobiales > AC-14 > JALZEC01. The sequence goes on from JALZEC010000166.1 coordinate 4,643, forward strand.
CACGTTCTGGTTCAGCCTGCCGGCGAGCCGGGCGTGACGGCTCGGGCCGTCATCGCCGACGACGATGCCGACTACCGCCTGCTGGTCCGCCTGGCACTCGGGCCGGACGCTCGCTTCTCGGTTGTCGGCGAGACGGGAGACGCCTCGCAGCTGGTTGCCGCCGTCCAAGCCGGCGACGCGGACCTGGCGCTGGTCGAGTGCGACCTCGACGGTGGCGGGGGGTTCGAAGCCATGGCCCGTCTGCGCGCCGCCGTTCCGCAGTGCCGCGTAATCCTCCTCTCGGCCTTCGGTGAGGATGAGCTGCGCCGGGCCTCGCGAGTGGCAGGAGCGGTCGGCTACCTGTCCAAGGACACCCCGGCCAGCCGGTTCGCCGACGAGCTCGACACCCTGCTGGCCCTCGTCGGCCTCGTCGACCAGGTGCTCGCGGCGTCATCTTCCCGCTTCGACGCCGACCTCCAAAGTGCCCGGGAGGCGCGCACGTTTGTCAACCACGCCCTCGACACCTGGGGGATGGGCAACGTTGCGGAGATCGTGAGCCTCCTCGTCAGCGAGCTGGTGACAAATGCGGTCGTCCACGCCCGGTCGGAGGTGGATGTAGTGGTCCAGCTGATGCCCGACGCCGCCCGGGTCGAGGTCTCCGACCGTTCCGAGACGGCGCCGGTCGTGCGCGCTGCCGGTTCCGAGGACGAGTCGGGACGGGGGATGGCCATCGTCGACTCCCTCTCCCGGGCCTGGGGCGTCCGGGCGCGGTCGGGAGGCGGCAAGACGATCTGGTTCGAGGTCGCCCGCTCCGTCCTTCCCGTCCGGCCGTGAACGACCGCGCCGATCAGGGTGGAGCCGATCTGACCCAGCGCCTGGCCCTGTGTCGGCAGGCGGTCGACCAGCTGCACGCCGAGCGAGAAGGTCTCGAGCGCCTCCTGCTCCGGTTGCCTGCCCTCTGTGCCGAGCTCGAGCCGGCCGCCCTTCGGCGGGGTGTGGTGGAGGCGGCGGTCGAGATGTCCCAGGCGCGCCTTGGCTTCTTCGTCAGCTCCGACCCTCCTCACGAGTTGAGCGCCCTCGTGGGGATCGTTCCCGACGAACTGGCCGAGCCCCCTCGCCCCGGTCATTCGCCCCTGTTGGCCGCCGTGCTGTACGGCGGCAGGGTTCTGCGCATCGACGATGTCAGCAACTGGGCCAGAGACGAGCAGGCGGCGCACGTCTACGGCTCTCTCGCCGACGGCCGGCTGCTGCGCAGCTGGCTGGCGGCGCCGGTTCAGCGGCGCGACGGGTCGAACCTCGGCGCTCTCTACCTGGGCCATCCCCGCGCCCATGCGTTCACCCCACGCCACGAGAGCCTCATCCCGGTGCTCTGTGACCAGCTAGGGGTCACGCTCGAGAACGCCGAGCTGTTCGCCGAACGGTCACGCGTGGCGTCGGCTATGCAGCGCACGCTTCTCCCACCCCTGCTGCCTGACATCGTTGGCGTGGATCTCGCCACTGCCTACCGGCCGGCGGGCGCGGGCAGCCTGGTGGGCGGGGACTTCTACGACGTGTTCGAGTTGGGCGAAGGCGCGTGGGGCCTCGTGGTGGGGGACGTGAGCGGGTTCGGGCCGGAAGCGGCCGCCCTCACCGGCCTCGCCCGCTACACGGTGCGTGCCGTCGCGTCCCAGGTTTCCAGCCCGGCCGAGGTCTTGCGGCGGCTCAACGACGCCATGCGTCGGGTCGAGCCCAGCGAACGGTTCTGCACCGCGGCCTACTGCCGGATCATCCCGGCGAACCTGGGCGTGGACATCACCCTGGCCAGCGCCGGCCATCCCCCGGCCCTCGTCCTCCGGGACGACGAGTCGGTCGAGGAGCTCCCGACGGGGGGCCTGATGCTCGGGGTGTTCGCCGACGTGTCACTCGTGGACCACCACGTGCGGCTGAACCCGGGGGACGCCCTAGTGCTCTACACCGACGGGACCTTCGAAGCCCGAGACCGCGCCGGGGAGCAGTTCGGGAGCGAACGGCTGACCGCCCTCCTGGGGACCTGCGCCGGCCGGTCGGCCAGTGGGATTGCTCGGCGGCTCGAACTCGCCGTGCTCGACCATCGGGGAGAGGTGACCGCCGACGACCTCGCCATCGTCGTCGTGCGCTGCCGGTCCTGAGCGAGGGGCGCGAGAGCCCGCCTCGCCGCGCAACGCTGAGCCCTTGCGGCGCTTGACGCCGACGGCTCAGCCCTTGCGGCGCTTGACGCCGACGGCGTAGGCGCCGGTCTGTGTCGGGTCCTTGTGGCGCACAGTCAGCCAGTAGGTCCCTGACTCGAGCCGGCGGACGATCCGCGCGTTCCGGCCGCGGCCCCGGTCGTCGTCCCAGGCCACGAGCGCGCCTGGATCGTTCGGTCCCTGGAGGCTGAGTACGACGTCC
>JALZEC010000168.1 GCA_030862235.1 Actinomycetota bacterium
GACCTCCCCCGCGCCCTTCCCCACGATCTGGTCAACGGGCTGGCGGCGGCGGCCGCCGCCGAAGCGGCCGGCGCCCACCCCGACGCCGTGGCTGGGGCCCTGCGCGGATTCCGCGGCTTGGCCCACCGGGTGACGCTGGTGGCGGAGGCGGGAGGCGTCCGCTGGTACGACGACTCCAAGGCGACCAACCCGCACGCCGCTCTGGCCGCGATCTCCGGTTTCCCGTCGGTCGTGCTGGTGGCGGGCGGGCGCAACAAAGGCATTGACCTATCACCGCTGGCCGCTGCCGCCTCGCACATCCGCGCTGTGGTGGCCATCGGGGAGGCGGGCCCGGACGTGGCTGCCGCCTTCGAGGGGTTGCGGCCAGTGGTGCGGGCGGCGTCGATGACAGAAGCGGTGGAAGCGGCGGCCGGTCTCGCCCAGCCGGGAGACGTGGTGCTGCTCTCGCCCGCCTGCGCGTCGTTCGACCAGTACCGCTCCTACGCCCACCGAGGCGAGGACTTCGCCCAGTCGGTGCGGGCCCTGCTCGAGGGAGGCCGGGTTGGCTAGGTGGCGGCAGCGCTCGCAGGATGGCCGGACGCGGCCGCCCATCCCCGACCCGCTCCTGACCCCCGATCCCCTGACCCTCGAGTCCCTGGCGGGGGCGGAGCGCGGGGATCAGCGCCTCGGTGGTCAACTTGCACCAGCACGCCCCTCGACCGATCCCGCGGCTGGTTGGGGCGTTGGCCCGGGTTGGCTGGCCCGGGGATCGCGGGCGGCCCTCCTGTGCATCGTGGTCGGCCTGCTGTGCCTCCTCGGGCTGATGATGGTGCTGTCCGCCTCGTCGGTGGAGGCCCTCCACTCCTATGGCGGGGCCTGGCTGTTCTTTCAGCGCCAGGTGCTGTGGCTCGCCCTCGGCGGGATCGCCCTCGTCGTCGCGTCCCGGGTCGACTACCACCTCTGGCGGCGGCTGGCCCGTCCCGGCCTCCTCCTCTGCCTAGTCCTGCTCGTCCTGGTGCTGGTGCCCGGCGTCGGTCTGACCGCGGGCGGCTCCACCCGGTGGCTGGGCTGGGGCCCTCTGGTGATCCAGCCGTCGGAGCTGGCCAAGCTCGTGGTGCTCGTCTTCGCCGCCGACCTGCTCGCCCGACGGGCCGACCGGGTGGGCGAGCGGGGCGCCATCGTCCCCCCGCTGCTGCTCATCACCGGGGCCATGGGGGCGCTGATCATGGCCCAGCCCGACATGGGCACGACCATGATCCTGACCCTGATCGCCCTCACCGTCGTGTTCGTGGGCGGGCTTCCGATCCTGCGGACCGCCGCCCTGGTCCTGGGGACGGCCTGCGCCGGACTGATCATGGGCCTGCTCGAGGGCTACCGCCGGGACCGCCTTTTCTCCTTTCTCGACCCGTGGGCCGACGCCGGGAACACCGGCTACCAGGTGGCCCAATCGCTCGTCGCCCTCGGCTCCGGGGGCGTCACCGGCGTGGGGTTGGGCGCCAGCCGGGCCAAGTGGGGCTTCCTCCCCAACGCCCACACCGACTTCATCTTCGCCATCATCGGCGAGGAGCTCGGGCTGCTCGGCACCCTGGTGGTGGTCGGGCTGTTCGTGGCCTTCACCGCGCTCGGCATCGGCGTGGCCTTCCGGGCGCCGGACCGCTTCGGTTCTCTGGTCGCCGCCGGGGTGACGGCCTGGGTGGCCGGACAGGCCCTCATCAACCTGGGGGCGGTCACCGGCCGCCTGCCCGTCACCGGCGTGCCGCTGCCCTTCGTCTCCTTCGGAGGCTCGGCGCTGGTGGTGACGATGCTCGGGGTCGGCGTGCTGGTGAACGTGGCCCGCACCAAGCCGTGAACGTCAGCCAGGGGGCAGGATCGGACCGGCCGTTCGCCGTGATCGCGGGCGGCGGCACCGGCGGCCACGCCGTCCCTGCCCTCGCCATCGGCCGGGCTTTGGTCGCCCGGGGCCACGAGCCGGGCTCGGTCCACTTCGTGGGGAGCAGTCGGGGCATCGAGGCCCGCCTCGTCCCGGCTGCCGGCTTCCCCCTGACCCTCCTGCCCGGGCGGGGGATCGTCCGGCGCCTCTCGGTGGACAACGTCGGCGCGGCATGGGGGCTCAGCCGGGCCGTGGCCCAGGCCTTCGCCTTCCTCGCCCGGAGGCGCCCCCACGTGGTGGTGTCGGTCGGGGGGTACGCCAGCGTGCCCTGCGCGGTGGCGGCGGCCGCCCTGCGGATCCCCATCGTGGTGCACGAGCAGAACGCGGTGCCCGGCGCCGCCAACCGTCTCACCGCCCGCTTCGCCAAGGCCTCCGCCGTGTCCTACCCGCACACGCCCTTGCCCCGGGCCGTCGTCACCGGCAACCCGGTGCGGCCCGAGATCCTCACCGTGGAGCGAACGCCGGCCGCCCGCGACGCCGCCCGCACCGCCCTCGGCCTCGCCCCCGACCGGGTCGTGGTGGGCGTCTTCGGCGGCTCGCTCGGCGCCTTGCGCATCAACAAGGCCGTGCTCGCCGCTCTGCCCCGATGGCGAGAACGCCACGACCTTGCCGTCCGCCACGTGGTGGGGGAGCGGGACTGGCAGCTGGTCAACGACGAGCTGGCGGCGCTCCCGGCCCCGTCGCCGGCAAAGCCGGGCGGCATGAGCGCCGGGCCGGGCCTCCAGTACCAGCCCGTCCGCTACGAGGACCGCATGGACCTGCTCCTGGCCGCCGCCGACCTGTGCGTGTGCCGGGCCGGAGGCAACACCGTGGCCGAGCTGGCGGTGGTGGGGATGCCGGCCGTGCTCGTCCCGCTGCCCAACGCCCCCGGCGACCACCAGACGGCCAACGCCCGCGTGTTCGAGCAGGCAGGTGCGGCCGTCCTCGTCCCCGACGCCGAGCTGGACGGCGACCGGCTGGTCGTAGAGGTCGAGCGCTTGCTGGGCGATCCCGACCGGCTCTCGGCCATGGGGGCCGCGGCCACCGGTCTGGCCCGCCCCGACGCCGCCGACGCCGTCGCCGCCCTGGCCGAGGAGCATGCCGGTGGGTGATCTCGACTTGGCCACTCCCCGCCGCCTGCACGTCGTGGGCGTCGGCGGGGCGGGCATGAGCGCCATCGCCGAGGTGCTCGCCGGCATGGGCCACCAGGTGTCGGGGAGCGACCTGCTGGACTCGCCCGTTCTCGAGCGGCTCGGGGCCCTTGGGGTGGACGTCAGGGTCGGACACGACGCGACCCACGTCGGCCCGGACGTGGAGGCGGTGGCCGTCTCGACCGCCATCAGCCCCGGCAACCCGGAGGTCGTGGTCGCCCGCGAGCGGCACATCCCCGTTCTCCGGCGGGCCGAGGTGCTGGCCGCCATCTGCGCCACCCGCCGGACCATTGCCGTCGCCGGGACGCACGGGAAGACCACGACGTCGGCCATGCTCGCCACCGTCCTGGACGGGACCGGTCGCCGCCCCTCGTTCGTCGTGGGCGGCCAGCTCCTCGACCTGGGTACGGGCGCCCGCTGGGACGAAGGCGAGTGGCTGGTGGTGGAGGCGGACGAGAGCGACGGGACGTTCCTCCGGCTGCCGGTCGAGATCGCGGTGGTGACGAGCGTCGAGCCTGACCACCTCGAGCACTGGGGGAGTTTCGACGCCCTTGCCCGGGGGTTCGGCGACTTCCTCGCCGGAGCGCAGGTCGCCGTCGCCTGCGCCGACGACCAGGAGGCGGGCCGGCTGGGGCGGGAGGTGGAGGCGGTCACCTACGGGTTCGACCCCGACGCCGACGAGCGCATCCTCGACTACACCGCCGACCGGTCGGGCTGCCGGTTCACCATCGCCGGCCGGGGCGAGGTCGCGGTGCCGATGCCCGGCCGCCACAACGCCCTCAACGCCACCGCCGCCCTCACCGCCGCTGTCCAGGCCGGGGTGCCGTTCGAGGAGGCGGCCGCGGCAATGGGCCGGTTCCGGGGCATCGGCCGCCGCTTCCAGCTTCGGGGCGAGCGAAACGGGGTCACCTACGTCGACGAGTACGCCCACCTCCCGGGCGAGGTGCGGGCGTCGTTGGCCACCGCTCGTGACGGGGGGTGGCGCCGGATCGTCTGCGTCTTCCAGCCCCACCGCTACAGCCGCACCCAAGCCCTCTGGCGCGACTTCGCCTCCGCCTTCGACGACGCCGACGTGCTGGCCGTCACCGAGCTCTATCCGGCGGGGGAGCCGCCGCGCCCGGGCGTCACCGGCAAGCTCGTGTTGCAGGCGGTGCTCGACGCCAACCCCCACCGGCGCGTGGCGTGGCTTCCCGACCGGGCCGGGCTCGTCGCCTTCCTCCGCCGCGAGCTCCGTCCGGGGGACCTCTGCCTCAC
>JALZEC010000309.1 GCA_030862235.1 Actinomycetota bacterium
GATCCGGGCCGCGCCGGCCCCGGGGCCGTGGCGCGCCCTCGCGCTGCAGCCCGACGGCAAGCTCGTCGTGGCGGGGGGCGGCAACGGGATGGTGGTGGCCCGTTACCTCGCGGATGGCACGCCCGACCTCGGCTTCGGCACCGCTGGCAAGACGGCCCTGCTGGCCGGCAGCGACACCGTCGCCTACGCCGTCGGCGTCTTCGTCGACTCCACGATCTACCTGGCGGGCGGGAAGGCGGGCGATATCGCCCTCGCCCGGGTCGACGCCACTGGCTTGCCCGTCGCCGCCTTCGGCGCCGGAGGAACCGTCGTCGTCGACCTTGGGTCGGACGAGACCGCCTACGGACTGGCCCTGAGCACGGGTGGCGTGGTCACAGTGGTGGGCGAGTACGCCGACATGGGCTTCGCCGGGTCCTTCCTGGCCACCGGGCAGCCCAACCCCGCCGCCGGGTCGACCGGTATCACGTTCACCGACGTCGGATTCGACGCCTGGCGGCAGAAGCTGCGGGCCGTCGTGCGCAACCCGTCCGCGGGCTTTCTGATCGCGGGCTACATCGCCGACGAGTTCTACCTCGGGAGCTTCAGCTACTCAGACGGTCGCGGCTGGTTCATCGGCCGTCCCTTCGGCTTCTCCGACATCCCCGAGAGCGCGACTCGCGCCGTTCGCCAGGCGGACGGGAAGGTCATCGTGGCGGGCGAGACAGGCGGGATGCTCGGGATGGTCCGTCACAACCTCGACACGACGCTCGATCCGACCTACGGCCACGGGGGACGCGTGGTGAGCGACCTGATCTCCTCGCCGCGGGCGCTGGCCCTCGACGGGTCGGGTCGCGCCGTCGTCGCCGGCGCTTACCGAGGGAAGCTGGCCCTGCTCCGATTCACGCCCCGAGGCGCGCTCGACGTCTCCTTCGGCGTCCACGGGCGGTCGGTCTCGGACGGCCCTGTGCAGGGCTCGCTTCCGGGCGGCCTCCTCGTCCTCCCCGACGGCAAGATCCTGGTCGTCGGCGCCACATCCGCCCAGGATGGCGTCGGCGGCTGGGTCGGCCGCTTCCACCCCAACGGCTCTCCCGACCTCGGCTTCGGCAAGGCAGGCTGGATCAGCCGGGCGTTCAAGGGGGGCGGGTCGCTCCTCGCCATCCGGCTGCTCCGCCAAGGCGACGGGAAGATCGTCCTGGTCGGCTTCCAGAACCTCGTCATCCGGCTGAACCCCGATGGCAGCCGCGACACCGGCTTCGGCCAGGACGGGACGGTGACGGTCGAGACGGTGGCCGCATTCCAGGGGGCGGCCTTGCTGACCGACGGCAGGATCCTCCTCGGATCCGCCGCCTACCCACCGTGGGACCGCGCCGTCACCCGCCTGCTGCCCAACGGGCAGGTCGACGCGTCGTGGGACTCCCAGACGCCGTACGGGCTCCCTGGGGTCGGCCAGGTCGTCCTGCCCATGCCCGACGGGCGGGTGCTGGCGCTGGCCGGCGGCGCCGGGATCCGCCTGCTCGCCAACGGTGAGGCAGATCGGAGCTTCGGCGACAACGGCCGCATGACGCTCGCCGAACAGATCGGGACCGCGCTCGAGGGCTTCCTCGACCCCGACGGCACGCTGTTCATCGCCGGCGGCGAGCAGTGGCCAGCGCGTCGGGGCTTCAAATTTGCCCGCACCCGGACTGGTCGCCCTGGGCTGGGGGCGCCACTCGCTTGGGGGTCGGGGGCCCAGGGGCAGCTGGGCGGCGGCACGACGACCGACCGGACGTCGCCGGGCACGGTGAGCGGGCTCACCCACGTCGCGTCGATCTCGGCCGGCACCTACCACAACCTCGTCCTACGAACGGACGGGACCGTCTGGGCGTGGGGCTGGAACGCGTTGGGCCAACTCGGCGACGGGACGACGACCAACCGGTCCACGCCGGTGCCGGTTGCGACGATGGACAATGTGATCGCGGTCGCGGCGGGGACTGCCCACAGCCTGGCGGTCAAGGCGGATGGCAGCGTGTGGGCCTGGGGCTGGAACGGGTACGGCCAGCTGGGCGACGGCACGACGGTCGACCGCCACGTGCCGGTCAGGGTGGCCACGCTCTCCGGAGGCACCGTCTCGGTGGCGGCCGGTGCGGTACACAGCCTGGCCCTCGACCAGGGAGGCCGGGTTTGGGCCTGGGGCTGGAACGCCGTCGGGCAACTGGGCGACGGCACGAGCATCGATCGCCACACGCCGGTCCTCACCAAGGGCCTGGAGGGTCCGTACTGGCGGTACCCCGCAAGCGGCATCGCGGCCGGCGCCTACCACAGCCTGGCTGTGTCCACCGAAGGCGCGGTGCTGGCGTGGGGTTGGAACGGCTACGGCCAACTCGGCGACGGCACGACGACCGAACGCCACCTACCCGTGGTCGTCCGGGGCCTCTCGGCGGTTCGAACGGTGTCCGCCGGCTGGCTACACAGCCTGGCGGTCCTGGCCGACGGGACGGTGCGCGCTTGGGGCTGGAACGCGGTCGGCCAACTCGGGGACGGCACGAGCACCGATCGCCACACGCCCGTGCCCATCCCCAGGCTGACCGACGTTCGGTCGGCCTCCGCCGGCGTGTTCCACAGCCTGGTCATCCGGATGGACGGGTCGGTTTGGACATGGGGATGGAACGGCACGGGGGCCCTGGGTACGGGAGGCACTTCCAGCCGTTGGGCTCCTGCCGTGGTCGCCACAACCGGCGCGGCGGTCGGCGGCGCCGGTGGACTCCACAGCGTCGTGAGCTGATCGCACACCCGCCAGTCGGTTGTGCTGCCGTGCCCGCTCTGGGGAGCAAGACTGCGGTCGTGGCGAGATCAAGGTCGTCGAGCGATGCGAGGTGAGCCAA
>JALZEC010000327.1 GCA_030862235.1 Actinomycetota bacterium
TCGTTGACCTGGGATCAGGGCGCCGAGATGGCTCAGCACGCCCAGCTCCGAATCGACACCGGCCTGGAGATCTACTTCTGCGACCCACACAGCCCATGGCAGCGGGGCACCAACGAGAACACCAACGGGCTGCTCCGCCAGTACTTCCCCAAGGGAACCGACCTCGCCCGACACTCCCGTGACGACCTCGAGGCCGTCGGGCTCGCCCTCAACACACGACCTCGCAAGACCCTCGCCTGGAAGACTCCGGCCGAGGCCCTCGACGAGCTTCTACGATCGGCCTGACAAGGCAGCGTTGCGACGACCCCTTGAACCCGGGCTGGCAGCCCTTGTCGCTGTGGAAGACAACTCCGCCGATGTGCACCTTGCCCCCTCGGCAGCCCACCGCCGCCACGAGGGCGTCGAGGCACAGCTCGGTGCGCAAGTGCTCGGCGACGGACCACCCCAGCAGCCGGCGGCTGCAGGCGTCGAGCACGGTGGCCAGGTACAGCCATCCCTCGCCAGTGGGGATGTAGGTCACGTCGCCCACCCACAGCGCGTCGAGCGTCTGCTGCTCGAATCGCCGTTCGACGAGGTCGGGGGCGGGGACGGCGGCCGGGTCGGCGACGGTGGTGCGCACCCGCCGACGCCCGCAGCGCCCGGCCAGGCCCTCTCGGGCCATGAGGCGCTCCACCCGCTTGTGGTTGACCACGACGCCGTCACGGGCCAGCTGGGCGGTGACCCGTGGCTCGCCGTAGCGGCCGCGAGACTCCTTGTGCACGAGACGGATCTGCTCGACCAGCTCGGCCTCGGCCTGCTCCGCCGGCGAGGGCCCGGCCGCCTGGCGGGCGGCCCAGTCGTAGTAGCCGGAGGTGGACACCCGACACACCCGGCACAGGGTCTTGATGGCGAACTCGGCCTTCTGGCGGCTCACGAACGCAAAGACCCTCACGCGTTCGACTCCTTCACCCAGAAGACCATCGAGCGTTTCAGGATCTCGCGCTCCACCTCCAGTTCCGCCACCCGGCGGCGCAGGCGCCTCACCTCGTCGGACTCGGCCACCTCGGCCGCGAAGCGCTCCGGGTTCGCTGTCGCCTGCTTCACGCGGTCGTTGGCAACCCAGCCGCGCAGGCTCGTCTCGCCGATGCCCAGCTCCTGCGCTATTGCTGGGATCGACCGTTCGGACGAACGGACCAGGGCGATTGCGTCACGTTTGAACTCCGGTGAGAACCACCGGCGTTGCCTCCCCATGAGGGACTCCCTTCCACAGGCCGAAGCCTGTGCTCAGGTGTCCGCTCAACGGGGGGATGCTCAGTTTCGGTTCCTAGAGAGGCGGGACCGGGCTCTCTCCAGCGGCCTGCTTAGGCACCGATGTTACGTATGACCGCCATGGCCGTGTCGTGTAGCAACTTCGAGATGTTGGGCTCTACGCGACCAACCGGGGAGAGCGGCCTCTGATTCGTGCGGCGGGAGCATCTTGCCATTGGACGCCGCAGTGAAGAAGGACCCGCAGCCGGAAGTTGTTGAAGCTGCGGAAGCCATGGGCGACGCGGATGACCTTCTTCACGACGAGATTCACGGCCTCGGTGGGTCCGTTCGATGCGTCAGTCGTGTGGTGGGCGAGGATCTCCTGGCGCCAACGGGAGATCGTGTTGGCGAGGCGGTGTAGCTCCGGCACGGTGGAGTCCCGGCACTCGGCGAGGAACGCATCCAGGCACCGGCCCGCCTCAGCCCTCGTCTCGGCCGCGTACATCGAGCGCAGCGATTCCTTGGCCAGGAGCGTGTCGAGCAGCTCGTCGCGCGGGTCTCCGGCGGCCAGGCCGGCGTCGAGGCGGGCCCGGCTGCGCTCGGTGTGCCGCTCGATTCCTCGCAGCAGCAGGCGGCGGATCTCGTAGAGGGGGTCCCCCGAGCGTCCCCGATGGCCGAGGGTCTCGTTCTGCACCCGCCGGCGCACGTCGTCGATGGCCCGGTTGGCGAGGGCGATCACGTGGAAGGGGTCGACCACGACGGTGGCCCGGCCCAGGTGGACGGCGACGCCGTTGGCGTACCCGCGGAAGGGGTCGATGGCCACGGTGCGCACGCCGGCGCGCCACTGCGGGCTGCGGGTGGAGAGCCAATCGTGCACCGCCTTGGCGCTGCGACCTGGGACGACGTCGAGCAGCCGGCCCCGGTCCAAGTCGACGAAGTTGGTGGCGAAGGTCGTGTGACGCCGAGCGTTGGCGCGCAGGAAGGCGATCTCGTCGAGCCCGAGCACGGAGGTGGCCGCCGTGCGTTGCGGGTCCTCCACCAGCGGCCGCCCGTGGTCCTCCACCGCAGCCATGACCGTCGACCACCCGACGCCGAAGTCCCGGGCCACGCACGCCACCGAGCGGTTCTGGCGGCCCACCTGACGGCACGCCTCCGCCCTCGCCCGCTCCGTCATCGACGCCCGCGGCGGGATCGCCTCCCTCCGCTCGGTCCACGTGGCCACGTCGCAGTCGCGGTCCGGGCAGCGCCAGATCCGCTTGCGCCACACCACCACCACTCGCCGTCCACCGGCCGGCAGATCCCGAACCCGCACGTCCCGTCTCCCCTTCGACAGCGCCCGGGCTCCGCACCCCGAGCACCCCACGACCTCCGCCGTCGTCTCCACCAGCTGGTGCAGCTCGCCGTCGACCTCGAGCGCGGCCAGCAGCCGGAACCCGTCCAAACCGATGAGCGCGACCGCGCTCTGCGTCTGCTCAAATCCCACCCCAGGGGCCTCCTCGATTCTTGCTGTCGTGACAGCCGCAAGAATCGGAGGCCCCTCGTCGCAAGTGGTGGATGGTCACGTCTATGGCGACAGGAGTGAGTTGGTCACCCTCCCCGGTTCATCGCGAAGAGCCCGAAAGATGGCCTCTCACCTGCCGGTTTCAGTTGGTGGCGGGGGCAGGATTTGAACCTGCGACCTTCGGGTTATGAGCCCGACTTCCGGGGGCCTCGCCCGTCCGGCTTGGTCCGCCTACGTCCACGTTGGTGCAGGTCAGCGGGCTTGTCAACGCTTCGTCGTCCGGCCTCGTCCCTGCCCGTCCGTCGTGGTTCGTTTGACAAGTTGTTTGACACGTTTCCGCGGCCCTGGCGCTCGAGCTCGTGCTCGACCGCCCGGCGGATCCAGGCCGACACCGAGCGGTCGTCGGCGTCGGCGCAGTCTCGGACCTCATCGAGCGTTTCGGGAGCGAACCGGACCGGCACCATCTCGGTCAACCGTGAGCGACGCCGCCGCGGCGGGCCCTGGGGCTCCTGGTTCTCCGGGCGGGCGTAGAACTCGTGCTCCTCATCGGGGGTCATCTTCTGCTTGGGGCTCATCGGTCCTCCCGGTAGCGGGCGGCGAGGTGTTCGGCGGCCACGTAGCAGCCGATCGGGCGGCACTTGCTTTCGTCGCCGGAGTCCGGCGGTGCCAGGGGCACGACGAGCACGCGACCCGCGATCTGGGCGACCATCAGCCAGTGGGCCGGCGGCTTGGCCGGATAAAAGAGCGGGTCGGAGCGCCACACGTCGTAGATGTCGTCGATCCCGAGGTGCGGATGCTTGAACAGGTGCGCAGCTTGGCGGTCGATCTCGAAGGGATCGTCGTCATCGAGCAGGTCGATGTCGAACAGCTGCGGCACACGGTGGAAGTGTATTACAACCGACCACGATCGGGAGTATGCCGACCCAGAGGCATTGCGGCGACTCGCAGATGAATCCGCGCCCTTCCAGACGACCTGCGCTCCTGCACGAGCAACATCACCCAAGCGCAGACGATGACCACTACTCCGAGGAGCGGTTCCTGCAGGTGAAAGCGATGATGGACCAGACGTTCAGCTGCCGTATTCGTCATCGGTGACGTGATCGCCCCAGGTCGGAGCGCC
>JALZEC010000173.1 GCA_030862235.1 Actinomycetota bacterium
CCTCCATCGCCGTGGCCCGCCGCCCTAGGACGGTGCGGGTGTAACCGCGGTACGCGGCCAGGAACTGGCCGAGGGCCAGAGCGGTGCGCTCCGAGCGGTCGACCTGGTCACGGATGGCGTCGAGGTCGTCGAAGTGGCTGGCGGCCTCGGTGAGCACCCGCTCGTCGATCGGCGGCAGGGCGTCGGTGAGGACGCTCGCCAGCTCGCCGGCCTCGACGCGGTTGCCGATGTTCGGGTCCCTGAGCCGGTGCAGGAGGTGGAGGAGGTTGCGGTACCGGGCGTCGTCGAACAAACCGAAGAGGTGCCGGCCGACCCGGCGCCGATGCTCAGTGCCCGAGGTAGTCACAGCGTCGTCGCCAAGCGCTTCCTTCAACCGCTCGAGCGACAGGCATTCACCCCCTGCCTCGAGATCGAGCTCGACTCCCGGCCGTCGATCAGTGATGAAGAACCAGCTGTCGGCCCGCCGCGCCGCGGTGGACGCCTTGAGACCGGCGCCCAGAGTCAGGAACGACGCCGTCCCGTCGGGGTGGAGGCAGCGAAGCTCGAGCCACACGTAGCCGATGTGGTTCCCGCTGGGCCGACCGTCGGTCATGAGCCAGGTGACCGTGGTGCGGTCGCGCCCCGTGGCGTCGAGCTGGCGCGTATCGCCGTCGAGGAGGAAGGGGAGCAGGACTTCGAGCGCCTTCGACTTGCCGGCCCCGTTCTTGCCCCGCAGCAGCACCCGGCCCCCGGCGAACACCAGCTCGATGCGGTCGTACTGCCAGACATTGAGGATGCCGGCCCGGTGGAGAGACCAGCGGCCTTCGGGCCCGGGGCCGAGGTCGGCCGCCGGCCGCCGCTGGCCCTCGGCGGTGGTCTCGGGGAAAAGGTTGGTGGTGGTCATCGGCGTTGCTCCTCGCTCTCGAGGTCGAGCGTGGCCGGGATCTCGACCACCTCGGGCGCGTAGCGGTTGGCGACGGCAGCCAGGCGCAGGTCGCCGTTTTCCGATCGGCGCAAGAGACCCATGGCGACGAGGAGCTCCTCGACGTCGCGAGCGAGGCGTTCGGGGTGGCCGGCGTAGTCCTGCTTCCAGCGGGAGCCATGGCGGCGGTGCAGCTCCGCCACCACCTCCTCAAGGATTCCTGCGGGCACGGGCAGCGTGCCGGCGAGCTCATCGCGGGCAGCGACGACGGGCTGCAGCCGGCGCGCCAGCTCGCTCACGGCGAGCAGGGCGGCGTGGCCGAGGGTGCCGCCGCGGGGAAAGGCCTCGTCGGTGAGCTCGTCGCGGGGGTCGATGGCAGCCACGCCCTCGGCCCGGATCTCGAGCTCGAGACCGAAGAGCTCGGCGAAGGTGCGGGCCTCGCGCCGCTGGGACTGTCGGAGCCAGGCCCATGACTCCTCGTCAAGGTCATCGGCCAGGACAGCCGGTTCCTCGACCAGGAGCCGCCGGACCCGGTGGCGGGCACCCGCACCCGGCCCAGGTTCGGCCGCCAGCCGGATCAGCTCGTCGGGATGCTCGACCTCCCGCAGGGGAACAGCCAGCAGGTGGCGGACGAGGTCGCGGCGCACGAACAACAGCGCCTCGGCGGCGCCATCGTCGGCGTAGGCCCCGACCGTCCCGTCGTCCTCGACGAGGATCCCCCACGCGACGAGCTGGCGGAGGGCGGCGACGAAGGCGCGGCGGTCGGCGTGGTTGTCGTCACCGAGGTCGATACCGGCCTCGGTGGCGGCGGTGCGGACCCGCTCGGCAAGGGCGGACAGCAGGATCTGCTGGCGCCCGGTGAGCAGCACCGAGCACGTCAGCGCCAGATAGGCGTACGCCCGGGGCGAAAAGGGCGCACCCGACGCGCGGCGGAGAGGCCGTGCCCGCCCCGCGCCGAGCCCGGCCTTGTAGAGCCGGGCGAAGCCCGCCTCGACGACCAGCCGGTAGCCGAGAAGGTGGCGGAGGTCGCGGCTCAGCTCCTCGCGGTGGCGCCGCACCAGCCGCAACGCCTCCGCGTGGGGCCCGTCGTCGATGATCAGGGGATGGCGCAGCAGGTGGCGAAGGGCATCCTGACGCTCGGCGCCGTCGCGGGGGGACGCGGTGGCGGCGCGCCCGCTCACTCCGCCATCCCCTCGGCCACGCCGATGATCGGAGACGCGGGCCGCCGCCCGGCGGTGGTGATCGTGAGGCGGAACCCCTCGACGCTCAGATCGCCCGGGGTGCTGCGCACCCTCGTGACGGCATCGGTTGGCTGCACCCAGAGGACGACTCCGGCATCGATCAGGGCTGCGCTGGCGCCTGCCAAGTCGGGGCCGAAACGGGCGGTCGCCTGGCCCAGCAGCTCCACGAGCACCTGGAAGGCCGGAGACGAGAGCCGCACCTCATGGAGGCGGTCGCCGACGGCGAGAAGCTCGGCCACGGCCTGCTCGCGCTGCTCCGCCTCCCGGCGCCGCTCGGCAGCCAGACGCTCTTTCTGGGCGCCGTGATCAGCTACTCGGACGACGCGGCCACGGGGCGTGCGGTCACCACGCTCCCGGATGCTCAGGGGCACGGGCGCGCCGGGCGCTCGCCACCAGCTCGTGGTGGCGGGGAGGGCCTCGGCGATGTCAGGGTCGAGGGCGATGCCGAGGTGGCGCGCACCATAGAGGGCGAAGGCCGACGTATAGAGCACGTGGGCATCGTCGGGTGGGGCGGCGTCGAACCAGGCGGCGAGGCGGAGGAAATGCCGGCGCAACGACGTCTCGCGGCTGCTGGCCGCGTTCATGCGCTTGACGTTGGCCAGCAGGGCGCCCACGGCGCGCGTCGCCGCGGCCCGTAGCTGGGCCGAGCCCGACATGCGGTCGCCCGGGGCGCCGAACCATGCCCGCAGCTCGATCCAATCGCTCACCGAACGGCCGCGCGCCCGCTCGACGCCTTCGCCCCCCGGGCTGGCGGCCCGCAGCGCCTCGAGCGCAGGGGCGGCGGCGGCCGCCCGCTCCACCACTGTGGGCAGGCGGGGCTGCAGGCGGTCGAGCGCCAACCGGATGGCGGCGGTGTGGCGGGTGACGCTCTCGACGATCGTCTCCAGGTAGTCGAGCAGGAGGTGCTTGAAGCCCAGCCACTCCTCGTCGTCGAGGTCGGCGCGCGCCAGCACGGAGCCCACGTAGCTGTAGAAATCGGTGACGGCTCCGGCGAACGCCTCGAACTGGAGGAACACGGTGGAGACCGTCTCGGCCATCACCGCCGGGTCGGACGCGGCGATCTCCTCGGGTGTGAGGAAGGCCAGGGCAGTGAGACGATGGGCCACCGCCGCGAGCAGCTCCCGAGGAACCTCACGGGCACCCCCCGCGGCAGCCAGCACTTCCTCGACCTGGCGGTGCACCCGCAAGCCCAAGCTGGTGGCGGTATAGCGGGCGGGTTGCCGCTGGTACTCGGCGATGGAGGTGACTCGGACTTCACGAGGGCTGGCGAGCAGGTTGCCGTTCTGCTCGAGGTAGCGAAGCCGCTGGTCGATGACCTCCGTGGGCAGGTCGATGCCCCGCTCAGCCAGATCGTGCGCCGACCACTCCGCCAGCAGTGCCTCTGCGAACAGCCGCATGATGGCGACGTAGCTCGCCGCTTCTGGCGCGGTTGCGTAGCTGTAGAGCCGCAGACGTTCGGTTGCCACCGCCCCGGACACCATTGCCGGCCATTCTGGCTCGGGGGTACGACATTTTCACAAGGGCGTAATTACGGACGTGCCATTGAGGACCCCCGTCCTCGAGATGCAGCTGGAGGGCGCATTTCAGGTTCGACGCGCGGCCTCGAGCGTCCGTTCCTGGCTTGTCACCCTGAAGGTCAGCGGGCGGCGAGCGGGTCGCGCCACCGAAGGCCGGGATAGCGGCTGAAATCGCGATCCGCCGACTGCAACTGCAGCCCCCATTCGATGGCGAGGGCGGCGAGGTGGGCGTCGGTCGTATGGTTCCCGCTGGCTCTGGCCTCGACGAGGAGCCGGGCGAGGATTCGAGGATGGCGCTCGGTCGGCAGCGGGGTCCACACATTCGGCCGGTCCAGCCACCCTTGGACGACGGCCCACGCCGCGCCGATGTCGAGGGGTCGCTCGAGGGCGCGCGGATGGGTCGAGACACGAAGGAAGGCGAGGACGGTTGGCCAAGCGATGCCCACCTGAGCAGCCTCGCTGAGGGTTGCCGCCCACCAGCGACGGGCGGGTTCGTGCTGGAGGAACTGCGCGTGGTGGGCCCACAGGACGAGATTGGCGTCGACCAGCGGCGCGGGATCGATCTCAGTCACATTCGAGGAGCTCGAGGGCCTCCGCTACGTCGGTCACGTCGACCAGGGGTCTTCCGGTGTCGAAGACGGGCGGGTCGTACGGCGCGATAGGCGGGCGCTGCTGCAACGCTCGCAACCCCGCTCGGAGCACTTCGTTGCTGACACGCGACAACGAACGACCGGATCTCCTGGAGAGCTCGGAGAGGCGCCGGGCCACGTCTTCGTCAAGGTTCAGCGTCGTGCGCATCTATCGCCATCATAACATCACAACAACAGGACGACTGCCCGCATCACCAGTCAGGGGGGCGGGCCAAGATCGAGATTCATGGCCGAGGGCGGCCTCCATGTGAAGTCGAGGAGGGCGCGTCCGTGCCCAGCCCGCCCGGGCCGCCGGGCCCGGCTCGTGAGCGGTCTTGGCCCGCAGGCCAAGCGGGCGGCGCTGCGTCCACCACGATGGGAGCAGGGGCTCGCAGACCCGCAAGACCAGCCGCAGCCGTCCGCCCATGACCGCCCCTGACCCCACCCAGGAGCGGACGGCGGCTGCGAGGGCGGCAACCTTCTCGCAATGAACGAGCGCGGAAGCCACGGATCGGGGCTGGTGAGGGCCCGGGCCTCCCGTACCGTAGGCCGCCCGCCCCGTCCGGGGGGCGACGGTCAGCCCGGCGGCCATCAGCCGGCTCCGGGGTTATCCCGCCGCGAGCTGCTCGCCGACGGAGAGTGACGCGACTTCGGCGGCGGCCCTACCGGCGACCCATCCGGAGTAATTGCTGATGGCTGCCGCGTGGCGCCCGAGGTCGGGAAAGGCGGCCCGCACCGCCTCGTCGACAGCCTGGTCGCGCCGTGCCAGCGCGGGGAGGAGGTGGTTGCCGTGGCGCGCGGATTCCTCGGCCACGACGCGGGCCGAGGTCTCCGAGAGGCGCTCGCCGATGCGCGCCGCGTAGGCCAGGAGGAAGGATTGACGGAAGGAACGGGTGCGCGACCGGCCCGAGCTGTCCGAGACCCGCCCCGTGCGGGTCATGGCGTCGGTCGCCTGTACGAGCAGCGAGGTGAAGAGGAGCTCAACCATCTCCAGATCATCGGGAGCGCCGAACACGGTGCTGAAGCCCATGTTCTTGCTCCACACCGCCCGGCACCCGCTGGCCCCGGCGATGTGGTTGAGCAGTACCGACTTAGCGGTTGCGTAGGGATCGTCGATCCCGATCCGCCACCCGACGACTTCGGTCGACCGACCGTGTCCGTTGGCCTCCAGCATCGCCTGGTCGACCGAGTGGCGGGTCATGAGCTCCTGCGCCTTGGCGGTCAGCGCCTCAGCCTCTTCCGGGAACGTGGTGGACTCGGCCTTGGCAAGCAGCGCCCGCACCCGGGCCAGGACCACCCCGGCGCGCCCGTCGGCGCGGAAGTGAGAACCCGAACCGCTCGAGAGGCCGGGGAGTGGAGGGAGGTGGAGGAGCAGCGACAGGGCCTCGACCGCGAGCCACAACTCCGCCTCGTCTTGGGCGGCGCCGCTACCGGACTCGCCGCGGATGTCTTCGACTTGAGCCGCCCAGCGCTCGTCGGTCGCCATCTCTCGTTGGTTGGCGGCGCTCGTCACCAGGAGAGGGACGAGTGTCGCCGCGTGGGCGCCGCTCAGGTTCCGCCGGAGGGCGCGCACGACGTCGGCCGGCTGCCACCCGCTCGCCCACGCCCGGTCGAGGCCGCGCTCGGCCCAGGAACCGAGCGCCTGATCGATGAGGGGCCGGAGGCCCTGATGCTCGAGAGCGGTCAACGCAGCAAGATGCTGCTCGTACTCACCCCTCGAGCCGAACCGAAAGGCCTCGGCAGCTACCAGCACCGAGGCGAGCAACGGCTCGTCGAGGGGCGCCTCGTCTGGCCGAGGGTGGCTCCGAACATGCCCGGGCGCGCCGTGTCGCGCTCGCTCGGCCCGCTCACGTGCCCGTTTCTTCGTCCGGCGACGATCACGATTGTGAGTGCCCACGAACTCGCAGCGTACGAGGGGGGTACGACACACTGGTGGATCTCGGATCGCCGTGGCGAGCCCACGTGGGCAGCGGTCGGGCATTGGAGGCATTGGAAAGGTTCGGCTCGTCGAACGATTCGAACCAACCCGCGCCCTCAGCAGGCCGCGCCCTCGGCAGGATTCGAACCTGCGCACCCGCCTCCGGAGGGCGGCGCTCTATCCCCTGAGCTACGAGGGCTGGACCTAACATGGTATCGCCCGACGGGCCCGTCTGATCGCCCGGTACGATCGGGCGGTGGCCAGGGTTCTCGTGATCGACGACGATCCCGTCATCTTGGAACTCCTGCGCGTGAACTTCGAGATCGAGAACTTCGAGGTCGTCACTGCCAGTGACGGGCGTGAGGGCCTGGAGAAGGCTAGGACGGTCAACCCGGACGTGGTCCTGTCCGACATCATGATGCCCCGCGTCGACGGGCTGGAGCTGGTCTCGATGCTGCGGGAAGACCCCCGTACCCGCGCGCTCCCGGTCATCCTCCTGTCGGCCAAGGCACAGAACGCCGAGGTCCAGCAGGGGCTGGACATGGGGGCGGACGACTACGTCACGAAGCCCTTCGACCCGCTGGAGCTCATCGACCGGGTCAACGCCGTACTCGCTCGGGCTCGCCGTTAGCGAGGGAGGATGGTCCAGCAGGTTCTGGAAGAAGCGCTGCGCCACGCCCTGACGGCCGTCGGGGTGGACCCAGTGCCGGCCGTCATCCCGGTCGTGCCCTCCGACCACCCCGATCACGGCGACTGGTCCTCCAGTGTGGCCCTGGCGTCGGCCAAAGCCGCCCGCCGGCCACCGAGAGAGCTGGCCGAGTCGCTACGGGACGTGGTGGACGGGGCCCGGCCCCCCTACGTGACGCGAGTCGAGGTGGCCGGGCCGGGGTTCCTCAACTTCTGGCTGGACAACGGTTGGCTCCACGACGTCCTGCGCCGAGTGGTGGCCGAGGGCCTCGACGGGTACGCCCGCCACGAGTTGGGCACCGCGACCAGGGTCAACGTCGAGTTCGTCAGCGCCAACCCCACGGGGCCGCTCCACGTGGGGGCCGGGCGGTGGGCCGCCTACGGTGACTCCCTCTGCCGGGTGCTGGCGCGCTGTGGCTACGACGTCCACCGGGAGTACTACTTCAACGACCGCGGCACCCAGATGACTCTGTTCGAGCAGTCGATCTCTGCCTACCGTGACGGAGTCGAGCCGCCGGAGGACGGCTACCGCGGCGGCTACATCGCCGAGTGGGCGGCCGACATGCCGGCCGACGCCGACCCGGCCGAGTGGGGGTACGCCAAGGCACGCGAGGAGATCGCCCGCGCCCTCCACGCCATGGGCGTGCGGTTCGACACGTGGTTCAGCGAACGGTCGATGGTCGAGTCGGGGGCGATCGACGCCGCCCTGGCCGACCTGCGGGACCGGGGCGTGGTGTACGAGAAGGACGGCGCGACCTGGCTGCGCACGACCGAGTTCGGGCTGGCCAAGGACGAGGTGCTGGTGAAGTCGGACGGCGAGCCGACGTATCTGCTCGGCGACATCGCCTACCACCGGGACAAGTTCGAGCGCGGGTTCACCCGCCTGGTCGACATCTGGGGTTCGGACCACCACGGGCACGTCGAGCGGCTGAAGGCCGGGATCCAGGCGCTGGGGCACGACGCCGACGAGCTCGAGATCCTGCTCGGTCAGCTGGTCACAGTGAAGCGGGGCGGTCAGGTCGTGCGTATGGGCAAGCGCAGTGGCACGTACATCGAGCTGGCCGAGGTGCTGGATGAGGTGGGCCCCGACGTCGCCCGTCTCACCTTTCTCCTCCAGTCCATCAGCACCCGGCAGGTGTTCGACCTGGAGACTGTGGTCAGCCAGTCCATGGAGAACCCCGTGTTCTACGTGCAGTACGCCCACGCCCGGATCGCCTCGATCGGGCGGGTGGCGGCCGATCAGGGGGTCGCCCGCCGCCCGTTGGCGGAGGTCGACCTCGGTCGACTGAGCCACGAGCGGGAGCTGGACGTGCTGCGCAGCCTGTCCGGGCTGCCGGAGGTGGTGCTCGACGCCTGCGTCACCCGGTCACCCCACAAGGTGGCGACGTGGGTGCGGGAGCTGGCCGGACGGTTCCACGGCTTCTACCACGACTGCCGGGTGCTGGGCGAGGGCGTGGACCCGGAAGTGACCCAGGCCCGGCTATGGCTGGTAGAAGCTGCCGGGGTGGGGCTGGGCATCGGCCTGGGGCTCCTCGGGGTGTCCGCTCCCGAGTCGATGTGACGGGGACGGCTGGCGGCGGCCCGGGGGTGACGTCAGTCGGCCCCCACCTCCTGCCCGACACGGCCACCGTCGACGGGGCCGGGCGGTTGTCGGTGGGGGGCGTGGACGTGCTCGACCTGGCCGAGCACGTGGGCACCCCCGTGTTCGTCTACGACGAGGAGCACCTGCGGGCCCGCTGCCGGGAGGCGGTGGCCGCCTTCGGCGACGGGGTGGCGTACGCCAGCAAGGCCTTTCTGTGCAAAGCCATGGCCGCCCTCGCCTACGAGGAGGGCATGCACCTGGATGTGGCGACGGGCGGCGAGCTGCACGTGGCCCTCGCCGCCGGCGTGCCGCCGACTCACCTCGTCCTACATGGCAACAATAAGTCGGTCGAGGAGCTGCGTCGGGCCCGCGAGTTGGGCGTGCGCATCGTGGTCGACTCCTTCGACGAGTTCGACCGGCTGGACGTCCTCCACGCCGAGGACGGGCGGCGGGCGCGGGTGCTGGTGCGGGTGACGCCCGGGGTCGAGGCCCACACCCACGAGTACGTGATGACCGGTCAGGTCGACTCCAAGTTCGGCTTCGGGCTGGCCGGAGGGGACGGGCAGCGAGCGGTGGACCGGGCCGCGGGCGGTCCGAGCACTGACCTGGTCGGGGTCCACGCCCACATTGGGAGCCAGATCTTCCTCGTCCGGTCCTTTGAGAAGGCGGTGGAAGTGCTGGCCGGCTTCGTCAAGCCCCTCGACGTGGACGAGCTGTGCCTGGGGGGTGGGCTGGGGGTCCCGTACGTCGAGGGCGAGGAGGCGCCGACCATCACCGAGTGGGCGGAGACGCTCCACGCCGCCTGCGCCGACGCCGGGATCACGGCCCGGGTCACGGCCGAGCCGGGCCGAGCCATCGTGGCCGGCGCCGCCGTCACCCTCTACCGCGTAGGGACGATCAAGCACATCCCCGGGGTCCGCACCTATGTGGCGGTGGACGGCGGGATGAGCGACAACCCGCGGCCCGTCCTGTATGGAAGCGGGTACGAGGCTTTCCTCCCCCGGGCGACGAGCGCGGATCGGCCCTTCCAGGTGACGGTTGTGGGCAAGCACTGCGAGTCGGGGGACATCGTCGTGCGTGATGCCTGCGTGCCCGCCGACCTCGTCGTGGGGGACGTGCTGTGCACGCCGGTCACCGGCGCCTACGGGCACTCCATGGCGTCCAATTACAACAAGGTGCCGCGGCCGCCCGTGGTCTTCGTGCGTGATGGCGAGGTCCGGGTGGTCGTCCGGCGGGAGACGCTGGACGACCTGCTGCGCCTCGACGCATGAGCAACTCCAAGGCCGGCCGCCACCCTGACACCTGAGTGGCCGAACGCCAGCACAGTACGGTGGGCCTCGTGAACTCGCTTTCGACCATCCGGGTCGGGCTCCTCGGCTGCGGCAACGTGGGGGGTGCCGTCGTCCAGCTCCTGGGTGAGAACGGCGAGGCGGTGGCCACCCGGAGCGGGTTGCGGTTTGAAGTGGCCCGGGTGGCGGTGCACAACACGGCCAAGGAGCGGGCGGTGGAGTTCGCCCCCGGCGTGCTGACGAGCGACGCCGAGTCGGTCGTGAACGACCCTTCGATCGATGTGATCGTCGAGGTGATGGGCGGTGTCGAACCAGCCCGGCGGCTGATTCTGGCCGCCCTCGAGGCCAAGAAGCCCGTGGTCTCGGCCAACAAGGAGCTGCTGGCCAACGCCGGACCGGAGCTGTTTGTTGCCGCCCGCCGCTCCGGGGTGGACCTGCTGTTCGAGGCGGCGGTTGCCGGCGGAATCCCGATCATCCGGCCCCTGCGGGAGTCGCTGGCCGGCGACCGGCTGCGGCGGATCATGGGCATCGTGAACGGCACCACCAACTTCGTCCTCACCCGCATGGCCGAGGACGGCGAGTCGTTCCAGGAAGCGCTGGCCGAGGCCCAGAGCCTGGGCTATGCCGAGCGGGATCCGACGGCCGACGTGGAGGGGTACGACGCTGCGGCCAAGGCGGCCATCCTGGCCAGCGTCGCTTTCGGCGCCGAGGTGGCCGCCGGCGACGTCTACCGCGAGGGCATCTCCGGGATCACGACCGAGGACATGGCGATGGCCCACCGCCTCGGGTTCGCGGTGAAGCTGCTCGCCCTCATCGAGGCGTTCGACGGCGACGGCCTGAGCGGAGAGGCTCCCGCCGAGCTGGCGGTACGCGTCCACCCGGCCATGGTCCCTCTCGACCACCCGCTGGCCGCCGTGCGGGATTCGTTCAACGCCGTCTTCGTCGAGGGGGAGGCGGTGGGCGAGCTGATGTTCTACGGGCGGGGCGCGGGCGGGCGCCCGACTGCCTCGGCCGTGCTGGGCGACCTGATCGACGCCGGCGTCAACCTTCGTCAGGGACGCGCCACCCACGCCACGGTCCAGGGACGGGCACGAATGCGGCCGATCGACGAGCTGCGCTCCCAGTACTACGTGAGCATCGACGTGGTGGACCGCCCAGGCGTGGCCGAGAAGCTGTTCGGGGTGACCGCCCGCCACGGGGTGTCGATCTGGAAGATGGAGCAGCTGGGCCTAGGGGACGAGGCCCGGCTCGTGCTCGTCACCCACACCACGACGGAGCGAGCCATGCAGGAGACGCTGCACGACTTCCGGGAGCTCGACGTGGTTGACCGGGTGGGCACCCTCCTGCGCGTCGTCGGGCCGGAGTAGGGGGTTCCGGAGGTGGCGGCGCCAGGCTGGCGAGGGGTCATCCAGGAGTACCGGCGGTTCATGCCCGTCACCGGTGCGACGCCGGTCGTGACCCTGCAGGAAGGCTCGACGCCGCTGCTGCCCGCCCCCCGCCTGTCGGAGCGGGTGGGGGCCCAGGTGTACCTCAAGTACGAGGGGGCCAACCCGACGGGGTCGTTCAAGGACCGGGGCATGACCGTCGCCATCTCCAAAGCCCTCGAGGACGGTGCCAAGGCGGTGGTGTGCGCCTCCACCGGCAACACCTCGGCCTCCGCTGCCGCCTACGCGACGCGGGCGGGCCTCACCTGCGCCGTGCTCATCCCCGAGGGCTACATCGCGCTGGGCAAGCTGGCCCAGGCCCTCATCCACGGGGCCCGGGTGCTGCAGATCCGCGGGAACTTCGACCACGCCTTCGCTCTCGTCCGCCAGATGGCCGAGAAGGAGGCGGTGACCGTCGTCAACTCGGTGAACCCCTACCGGATCGAGGGTCAGAAGTCGGCCGCCTTCGAGATCGTCGACGTTCTGGGTGACGGGCCGGACATGCACTGCATCCCGGTGGGCAACGCCGGCAACATCACCGCCTACTGGAAGGGGTACGTCCAGTACCGGGAGGCGGGGCTGGTCAAGACGCTGCCCCAGATGCACGGTTTCCAGGCGGCGGGAGCGGCGCCCATCGTCGTGGGCCACGCCATCGACCGTCCGGAGACGATCGCCACCGCCATTCGCATCGGGAACCCGGCGTCGTGGCATGGTGCGGTCCACGCCGCCGACGAGTCGGGGGGCGCAATCCACGCCGTGACCGACGAGGACATCCTGGAGGCGTACCGGTTCCTGGCCGGCGTGGAGGCGGTGTTCTGCGAGCCCGCCTCGGCGGCGTCGGTGGCCGGGCTGATCAAGGTAGGGCCCCCGTTCCCAGGGGCCACGGTGGTGTGCACCCTCACCGGTCACGGGCTCAAGGACCCGGACCGGGCCATCGCCGAGATCGCCGTCCCTTCGCCGGTGGACGCCGACTACGGCGCCGTCCGGGCCGAGCTCGGGGTCTGAGCCGCCCGCTCTCTCAGGAAAGCGTCATGTGGACCCGAACGGCCGTGCCGCTCGGGACCGACCGGATCTGAACCAGGTCGCACAGCTGGTTGACCAGCCAGAAGCCCCGCCCGCCGTCGAGGCCTCCCTGGGGACGCTGGCGGCCGATCAGCGGTCGGCGGAAGTACCCCTGGTCGCGGACCTCGCACACGAAGTCGCCGCCTTCTGTCCACATGCGGAGGGCACCTGCTCCTCCGCCGTGCCGAAGGCTGTTGGTGGCCAGCTCGTTGACGGCCAACACGAGGTCCTCGACCCGGCCGGGCGTCACACCGGCGGCGGTGGCGTGTTCGGCGACGGCTCGGCGCAGGACAGACAGCTGGGAGACGTCGGAGAAGGCCAGCTCGACCGGACCGGGCGGAGGTTCGCGGAGCCTGTCCTCGAGGTCGGCCACGAGGGTCTCGGGGTCGGCGTAGCTCGGGCTGGGGAAGGTGCGACCTGCCTCGGTGATGATCGGGTGGCTGCGGAAGGCCTGGTCGATGACCGCCTGCGGCAGGGCGTCCCGGTCGTAGGGGCAGACCAGCCTCCACCCGGGGCCGGGTGAGGCGGCGAAGGCCACGTTGAGGAGGGCCTCGTGGAGCTGGCACTCGACCAGCTTCTCCGGCCCCAGATGGGGGCCGATGGGCTCGCCTACACCCCGGAACCGCTTTCCCTCCCCGGCGTGCTTCTCGACGAACTCTTCCCACGCCGGGATGATCCGGGCCGGGTTGCGGCCGATCTCGGCCATGTCGGAGAAGCAGACGGCCCCGGCCACCTCGGGTCCCAGCCGCTCGCGCAGGGCCGAGATCTTGGGCTCGCTGACCACGACCAGCACCGCCTCGCCCGCCTCTACACCCTCGCGGACGAAGGAGCTGACCGCTTCCGCGAACCCCTCCGGGCCGCGGTAGAGGAGGGCCTCGTGGCTGAAGTCGGCGCCGGCCGGCCGCGGATCGATTGTGCCCAAGGTCACCGGTCGGTCTCGGCCTGCGCTCCGCTTGCTTGAGGTCGCATCACGGTTCCCGGGGTCAGGGTCTCAGGGGCGCGTGCACATTAGTGGTGACAAAGAGGCCCAGGAACATGCATGCGTGCGAGGATGATTCGCCATGGCGGACCCGAAATCCTCGGTGTCGGTCCTGATCGTCGACGATCAGGCGCCCTTCCGGATCGCCGCCGCCGCCGTGGTGAACGCCACCCCTGGGTTCCGGGTGGTGGGGGAGGCGGCGTCCGGCGAGGAGGCAGTGGAGACGGTCGCCCGCCTGCACCCCGATCTCGTGCTCATGGACATCAACATGGAGCAGATGAACGGCATCGACGCCACCCGCGAGATCGTTCAGGCCCAGCCCGGCACCGTCGTAATGCTCCTCTCGACCTACCAGCGCCGCGACCTCCCCGCCGAAGCCCTCGAGGTGGGCGCCGCCGCCTACGTCGACAAGCAGGACTTCGGGCCCGACGTGCTCATGAAGGTCTGGGAGGGCCGCGACGCGCCATAGGGCCGGGTCGGCCCGGGAGCCTGCCGGTGGCTCCTACCGGTCAGACGTCGGCGCTGCCGATCACCTTCGCCGGGTGGACAGGCGTCTCCCGCCCCTTGACGAGCGACGGCTCGAGCGGTTCGAGCCGGAACCCGCTCAGGGCGGCGGCGGTGGCCTCGCTGGCGACCGTCTCGCCCTCGGCGGCCAGCTGCTGGAGGCGCTGGGCCAGGTTCACGGTGTCACCGACGAGGGTGTATTCGAGCCGCTCCTCGCTCCCGAGGAGGGCGGCGGCGACCTTGCCGGTGGACAGGCCGATCCCGAGTCCGAACGGCGGCAGGCCCCGTTCCCGCCACCGCTGGTTGACCGCGTCCTGGCGGCGGTGCATGGACAGAGCGGCGGCGACCGCCCGGTTGGCGTGGTCGGGCTGGGGGAACGGGGCCCCGAACACGGCCATCACCGAATCACCCACGAACTGCATCACGGTGCCGTGGGCGTCGAGGATGGCCCGGTTCATCTCCGCCCGGTGCTCCCCCAGCTGGGACGCCAGCACCGTCGGATCGGCCCGCTCGGCGATGGACGAGTAGGACCTGATGTCGGAGATCAGCACCGTCACCTCGAGTGTCTCCGTCTGGCCGATGCGCCCACCCTCCCGGCGGAGCTTCTCGGCGATCCCGCCAGGGAGGAGCCGGCTCAGGGTCTCGCCCTGCTCCTCTCGCTCGATGATGGCCTGGTGGAGGAGCCGCAGCCGCCGCAACGCGGTGGCCGTCCCGCCGCTCGCTTCGCGGGCCAGCTTGAGGAACAACCGCTCCACGTCGGCCGCCACCGCCGTCGCCGTCGCTCCCTGGGCGACGGCGATGGCCTTGATCGGGCGTCCCTCGGCCACGAGGCGGAGCAGCTCCTCCTCAGCCGGGGTCAGCGCGGCTGACGCTGCCGCCACTGGATGAACCAGGGCATTGACGATCTTCGGGTCGAGCATCGAGCCCCCCGTGGCCACCGCCCGCACCGCCCGGACGAGCTGGTCGCCCTGGGCCACGTCGTCCTTGAGCAGGTAGGCGCAGCCGGCCGATCCCTCGCTGAGCAGGGAGACGGCGTAGTCCGGGTCGTCGTACTGGGAGAGGATGACCACGCCGGTCCCCGGATGGCGTTTGCGCAGCTCCTTGGCCGCCTCGATGCCCTCCTTCTGGAACGTCGGAGGCATGCGGATGTCCGTCACCAGCACCTGGGGTGCCGTCGCCTCGGTGGCGGCCAGCAGCTCGTCGTAGTCGGCCGCAGTCCCCACCACCTCGATCCCCGGCTCCAGGCTGAGCAAGGCGCGCACGCCCTCGCGCACGATGAGGTTGTCGTCGGCGAGGAAGACGCTGATCGGCCCGGCACCGGCGCCGAGACCAGCGCCACCGCTCGCCGCAGGGCTAGGCAAGCTGGCGCTCCGGGACGGAAGCTTCTGCCGCCGCCGCCTTCATCTGGGCTGACACCGTCGCGTCCGGTAGGGCGTCGACCGCCTGGCAGGGGACCCGACCCGAGATCGTCGTCCCCCGGCCGGGAGCGGAACGGACGGCCAGCGTCCCGTCCAAGGCGTCGATCCGGTCGAACATGTTCTGCATCCCCGCACCGCGACGAGTGGCAGCCGGGTCGAACCCACGCCCGTCGTCGGTGATCTGGAATGCCAGCTCCCGCTCGTCCCCTCGAAGCGTCACCGTGA
Source organism: Actinomycetota bacterium (assembly GCA_030862235.1). Taxonomy (GTDB): domain Bacteria; phylum Actinomycetota; class Acidimicrobiia; order Acidimicrobiales; family AC-14; genus JALZEC01. The sequence goes on from JALZEC010000173.1 coordinate 15,377, forward strand.
CGTTCGAGGCTTGGGCGTGCTTGGAGATGTTCTGGAAGGCCTCCAGGCAGCAGAAGTAGACGGCGGCCTCGATCTCCTGGGGGTAGCGGCGTTCACCCACGGCGTCGGCGTCGACGGTGAGGGCGAACGGCACTCGCGCCGCCTGGCCCCGCAGGGCAGCGGCCAACCCCTCGGCGGCCAGCAGGGGCGGGTAGATGCCGCGCGCCAGGTCCCGCAGGTTCTCCACCGCGTCGGTCAGCTGGGTCCCGATCTGCCGCAACAGGTCTCCGACCGGCTGGCCGTTCTGCTCCATCCGCTCCGCCAGCCCGATCAGGACCTTGAGGGCGACCAGTTGTTGCTGGGCTCCGTCGTGAAGGTTGCGCTCCAGCCGGCGGCGGGCAGCGTCCTGGGTGGCCAGCACCCGCTGGCGAGACGCCCGGAGCTCCTCCAGTCGGGCCACCAGCTCGGCGGTCAGCCGGGCGTTGCGCAGCAGCAGCCCCGCCTGCGAGCCCACGTCGGCCAGCAGCTTCTCCTCGGTCGGCGTGAGCCACTCGCCCGACGGCTTGGACACCGCCAGCATCCCCAACTGCTCTCCGTGGTGGCGGACGGGCACCGACCAGGTCGCGCCCGGGACCGAAGGCCGCTCCATGCCCTTCAACAGCACCGCCGGCGGGGGTGGGACGGGTGGGGCGTCCGGCGGCCAGCTCGCGGCCGGCTTGATCTCGTTCCCCACCTGGAGCCAGATGTCGGCGCGGGCGGCGCCCGTCCCCTCGGCCAGCACCCGGGCCATCCGGGACAGCACCTCGTCGGTGGCGACCGTGTCGGACATCCGCTCGGCCAGCTCCGACAGCACCTCGTAGGGAGTCGCCCGCTTGCCGTAGACCAGCCGGTTGGCGAGGTGGTCGACCCGTCCCTTCACCGGCTGGAAGGCGACGGCCACGATGCCTGTGGCGAGGATCGACAGCCAGAGGTTCCCACCCCGCGACCCGACCAGGCCGCCCACGCCGGCCACGACCCCCACGTAGACGGCGGTGATGAAGGCGGCCAGGATCCCGTACAGCAGGGTCCGGCTGATGACCCGTTCGATGTTCCACAGCCGGAAGCGGAGGATCCCGACGAACAGGGCCACCGGGATCAGGGCGAACACGGGCTGGAACAGGCGGAACAGGCCGACGGGGATGACGTCCAGCGGCCGGCCCTGATAGCTCTCGAAGGCGGTGGACTGCACCTGGCGGGTCAGCACGAACAGGCCCAGCACCAACGCCGGCAGCAGGGCCCAGAACACCAGCCGGGCCTGTTGCTGTTCGACCGGCTCCCGGGCCCGCCGGTACCGGTAGGCCTGGCTGGCGACGGCCGCCACCGGCGTGAGGAAGCCGAAGTGCATGATCAACGCCGCCGTCCGCGACGTGTTCTCCATCCGGTAGGCGGCGATGGCACTGCCGGCGAGGAGGGGGAGGTACAGCGCGGCCTGCGCCCACCCTCGCCACCTCGGCACCAAGCGGCCGTCGGGGAAGAGCAGGAGAGCGAGGATGTAGGCGATGGCCGCCACCAGCTGGAAGGTGTGGTGGACGACGTTCTCGAAGCCGGTCGTGTCCAGGGTGTCGTAGACGTTGTAGGCCTGGAGATTGAACACGGCGGCCGTGCCCACCATGGCCACGGAGAGCAAGACCGCGGTGCGGTCCTTGCGCCGGAGCCAGAGGAGGAACCCGGCCAGGCCGAGGTTGAACAGGCTGAACCCGTAGTCGATGACCAGCTGGCCGACCGGCTCGGTGCGGTGGGACGCGTCGGCCACCGCCTCCGCCGCCCGGGCCACCAGCCCGCTGCGCAGCGCCCACAGGTGGAGCTCCTCGTGGAAGCCGGTCGAGGCAGACGCAACCGCCGCGGCCAGGCCCAGGCCGAGCACCACGACCGCCCAGGCGGCGTAGACGGCGAAGAAGCCGCCGACGAGGAACGGCCGGGCCCGCCGCAGGGCTCTCACTGCACGACGACCTCACCCACCATCCGGGGATGGATGAGGCAGGCGTAGCGGTACGTGCCCGGTTTGGTGAAGGTCAGGCTGTAGGTGCCCTCGCTGAAGATGCCCGAGGAGATCACGAAGGAGCCGTCCCAGGTGCCGGCGTCGATGGCCGGGAGGGGGTCCTCCGGACCCTGACGTGGTGGTGGTTCACCCGGACCTCCGAACGCCTCGTGCGCTTTGGGGTTGAACTCGACCGTGCCGTCCTTGGCGATCAGGAACTCCGGGAAGTAGGGCGGAACGTCGAAGCTCACGGTGTGAGGACCGATGAAGGTCCACGTCACCTTCTCGCCCACTTTGGCCCGGATCCTCCGAGGGACGAACTCGTCGATGTAGGACATCTCGATGTCATCCCTGGCCACCCCGGCCATGTACCCGGTGATCTCCTGGCCGCGGTAGGTCGTCTTCCCCTTCTTGGCCTGCTCGTAGGTCTCCCGGAGCGGTTTGGCGACCTTCTCCAGCTCCGCCCGCCCCCGCTTGTCGATCGCCGCCTGCGACTCGACCTTGGCCCCCTTCGGCTTCACCAGGATCTCCCCGGACTGAAGGGGTCCGTGGTAGTTGCAGTAGAAGGTGTAGCGGCCCGGCTGGATGTCTTCGGCAAGGCGGAACCGGTAGGAGTTGCCCTGCGTGCCCTCGAAGGGGATGAGCCCGCTGGAGTAGTAGGTTTGACGGCCGTTGAAGTCGGGCTGCGGACGCTTGGGGCAGGGCGTGGCCGGGTCGAGGGGAGGCCCGCCTTCGTCCAGGTAGCAGGGCTGGGCGGCCGACTGCACGACCTTCCAGTTCTCCGTGAGCATGTAGGGGAGCGGCTCCAGGGCGGCCTCCACCTCGGGCGGAGGCTCGTCGGGCACGTTGCCGCTCCGGATGAAATCGCGGACGGGGAGGATCGCCCGGTCCACCATCGTGCCCAGGGTGACGCTGTGGCCTTCACCCGTCCACGCCTGCTTGAACTCGACGGTGTCGCCCGGCCGCGCGTCGATCTCCTGCGGGAAATAGGCGCTGAAGGTGGCCGCGAACTCGTCGAAGTTGTGGTCCACCCGGACGGTCCGGGTCACCGGACCGGACGGGGACGACTCGTCCGACGGAGAGCACGCGGTGGCCAGGACGGCGAGCGCGACGAAGAACCGTCCCAGCCTGAACATCGGACCATGCTCCCACCTCCCGGGGGGCTACGTGTGCCAGGTCGGCGCCTACGCCGGGTCGATGCGGAAGATCCCACCCTCCTGGCTGAGGGCGTACAGCTCGCCCGCCAGGTCCTGGCCGAACGACGTGAGGAAGCGCGTCGTCGCCTGGAACGCCCGCTCGTCGATCACCCGGCCGTCTCCTACGCGCAGGGCCCGGATCTGCCCGGCGCAGTAGTCACCGAAGACGTAGGCGCCGGTCAGGCCGGAGATGCGGCTGCCCCGGTATACGTACCCGCCCGTGATCGAGCAGTTGCCGCCCGCTCGCCCGTAGTCGTAGATGGGGGCGACGGCGTTGGCCGGGGGCCGCCCGTTGTACGGCCGGCTGCCCTCCAGGCGGTTCCACCCGTAGTTCTGCCCGCCGCCACCGCCGGACGGCTGGAAGTCGATCTCCTCCCGGGAGTTCTGGCCGACGTCACCGATCCACAGGTCGCCCCTGATCCGGTCGAACGAGAACTTCCACGGGTTGCGCAGCCCGTAGGCCCAGATCTCGGGACGACCGCCACCCCCGGCGAACGGGTTGTCGGAGGGGACGGTGTAGGGCAGGCTGCCGCTGGGACGGGGGTCGATCCGCAGGAGCTTCCCCAGCAGGGTGTTGAGGGACTGGCCGTTGTCGAGCGGGTCCCCGGCGGCCCCCCCGTCGCCCATCCCGATCCAGAGCCGGCCGTCCAGCCCCCACGCCAGGTGGCCGCCGTTGTTGTTGGCGAAGGGCTGGTCGACGAACAGCAATTCACGCCGGGTAGCCGGGTCCGCGGCGCGCCCCGCCATTGCGTACTCGACCACCCGGGTGTCCCCCTCCTTGTCGGTGTAGTTGACGTAGAGGCGCCCACCGTCACCGGAGAACGTCAAGCCCAGCAGCCCCTGCTCGGTACCCGTGCTGACGTCACCGGCGATGTCGAGGACGGGCGTGGGGTCGACCTGGCCCTCCCGGATGGCCCGGACCCGGCCTCGCTTCTCGGCGATGTAGAGGTTGCCGTCGTTGCGGGCGGCCATGGCCAGCGGCTCGTCGAAGGAGGCGATCCGTGTCAGCCGGAGCTGCACCTTCGCCAGCTCGGACGGGGGCGGAGTGGGCGCGGGCGGGTTGGCCGCGGTAGGCCCGGGACCCGGGGCCGGATTGGTTCTCCCCGGGTCTCGGCCGGGGACGGACGCGGTGGTGTCGGCGCCCGGCGGGCTGGGGGGTGCCGTCGGGTCCCCGGGACGGGTCGACGAGGTGGAGCCCCCAGGCCCTCCGCTTCCCAACTCGGCGTCGCCGCCACCGCCACAGCCGGCCAACAGCAAGGCCAGGGCCACCGCGACCGCGAGCCGCGCAGGTGGTCCCACTGAGAGGGAGCGTACCCAGTTGGCAGTTCCAACCCTGGGAGGGCTGATGACTTTCGCGTTCGGCGCTTCCCGCCGGGCCGCCGGGTGCGGCGACCAGCGCTTTTGCGTCCGGAGACCGCCGCCGACGGCTGGCCGGGCGCCAGGTGAGGCTCAGACACCAACCTCCCAGGCACCTCCCTACGATGAGCGAGTCCCCGAAAGGAGTGAGACCGTGAAGTACGTCGTATGCGTCCCCGACGGGGCGGCGGACGAGCCAGTGGCCGAGCTGGGCGGGCGCACGCCCCTCGAGGCGGCGTACACCCCGACCCTGGACGCCCTGGCCGCCCGGGGTGAGGTGGGCCGGGCGGCGACGATCCCGTCCGGCTTCCCGCCAGGCAGCGACGTAGGCAACCTGTCGATCCTGGGCTACGACCCCGCTCGCTACCACACCGGGCGGGCGCCGATCGAGGCGGCGGCTATGGGCCTCCGGCTGAACCCGGACCAAGTCGCCTACCGCTGCAACCTGGTCACGGTCGGCTCAGACGGGACCATGGTCGACTTCGCCGGGGGTCACCCGTCCTCCGAGGAGGCGGCGACGGTGCTGGCCGCCCTCCAGGAGGAGCTCGGCGGCTCCGCCCACGGCAACGGCATCTCGTTTCACGCGGGGGTGCAGTACCGGCACATTCTGGTGGCGCCCCGGGAGTGGGCCGAGGCCGAGTGCACACCGCCCCACGACCTCACCGGCCAGCCCGTGGTCTGGCCCACCGGTCCCGCCGCTCCCCGCCTCCGGGAGCTGATGGACGCCTCCCGGGAGATCGTGGGCCGCTTCGGCCTGGCCGCCAACCAGATCTGGCTGTGGGGGCAAGGCCCCCAGCCCGAGCTGCCCTCCTTTGCCCAGGCCTACGGGCTCTCCGCCGGGCTCGTCTCCGCCGTCGACCTGGTCAGGGGCCTCGGCGCCCTGGCCCAGATCCCCGTCGTCCCGGTCGAGGGAGCCACCGGCTGGTACGACACCAACTACGAGGGCAAGCGCGACGCCTGCCTGCGGACCCTTGCCGGCGGCGCCGACCTGTTCCTCATCCACGTGGAGGC
>JALZEC010000334.1 GCA_030862235.1 Actinomycetota bacterium
AGTCGCCGAACGCACGCAGGGACGAGAACCGCCTCACATCGAGACTCGACCAGCGATCGCCCATCTCCACCGGCGACAGGCCGGAGAGGAGCATTCCCAGGCTCATCATGCCGCCGGACGTCCCGTCAGCATGATCAAACGTCAGCCCAGCTTCGATCAAGGCCCGGATCGCCCCCGCCTGCCACGCCACCCGCATCCCGCCGCCGGCGAGGATCAGCGACCGGGCGGGAGCCGTGGGCTGTCCAATCGGCGGCGCACCCCAGGGCCGGTGGGAGTCGTCGGTCACGGCGCGTTGCGCAACGTCGAGCGATACCAGAAGATGAGCCCGGAGGAGACGAGGTCGTTGAGCGCGACCACAAGCGCCAGCCCTGAGACGACGTCGTTCGTGACCGCGTGTGTGACCAGGAAGCCGGCGGCAGCCTTCTGCACGCCCGCCCAGAGAAGGATCACCTGCCGTTCGCCGTGGGTCATCAGCCCGTGCAGGAGCACTCCGCCGACGACGGCCATGAACATCCCGACGATGGCGAACAGCTGTCGGGTGCTCGTCGTGCTCTCGCCATTCAGGAGCCCGAGCACGAACCCGGGCGCCATGAGCTGGACGAGCCCGGCGCCGATGGTGACCGCGGCGACGGTGACCGTCAGGCGGAACGGGACGGAGCGGCGCTCATGGCTGATGACGGAACGAGTGAGCGCAGTCATTGCCCCTTAACCCTTCAGGGCGGCCGGCAGGTCGGCCTTGGCCACGAAGTACCAGCAGAGGGCGCCCCACATGATGATGACCGACGCCCAGCGCAGGTCGTTGATCTTCATCCACTTCCGCAGCAGGGCGGCCAGCTGGGCCTGGTCGTGCACGCCGGACTCGATCCGGCGGTTGATGGGCTGGATTCCGTACCAGCCGACCAGCGTGGTGGTGAGCAGGCCGGCGAAGGCGACCACGGCCGTCCACACGAGGGGCTCACCCCACTCGGTGACGATCAGCACGATCGACGTCACGATCCAGGTGGGGATGGCCAGCAGGAAGAACCTGGTCGCCGCCTTGACCGAGAGCGTGAAGTGGTCGTGCGCCGTCTCGGGCCGGAGCCTCGTCCACGTGGAATACAGGAACAGCCGCAGTGTGGTCAGGACGCCCAGATAGACCGTGGCCCCGACAAGCCACCACACGTGGTTGATGGTGAGAAGGGTCTGCCTCATCGCACTACCTCCTGGCTGGGAACGGGTGAGGTGGGGGGATCGAGCCACTCGTCGGACAGCCCCAGATCGACGACGCTCTCGAGGCCTTCCGGCTTGGTGGCAGGAGACGGTTCGTAGGTAAGGAACCAGCTCTCGAAGTGGTCGTCGAGCACACCACGGGAGTCGGGCAGGAAGCCGCAGAACAGCGGGCGGCTGCAGATGTCGAGGTCCCGGAGCGCGTCCATCCGGGGGTGGTCGCCCAGGTACAGGCGGGCGCCGGCCTTGTGGAACAGGGCCAGGTCCGTACGGCCCTGGAAGTAGATCGTCGACTTCTGCAGCAGGCCCCGGAAGCCGCAGTAGTTCACTGCCGCCGTCCTGAGCGGGACGCTCAGCTGGCGCGGACGGTCGATCTCGATACGCATGGCCAGCCGGCCGTCGAGGTCGTACTGGCTCGAGACCTCGTCGTCCGTGATCGTGAAGTCAAGGCTGGCCCGATGCTTCGGCATCCCCCAGATGCCCTTGCCACCCTTGACCGAGATCTCGCTGCTGACCGGTAGGTCGATCACGAACTGTCCGGCCCGGAATGTCTTCTGGAGAAGACCGGGGAGGAGCATCGGTGCGGGCCGAGTCCCGTGGGTGCAAGCGATGGCGATGCTGAACTCGATGTACTTGCCGATGTCGGTGATCCGGTAGTCGATGACCGTCACGATCAGCAGGCCGCGGCGCGGCGTCACCCGCAGCGGGTGGATCTCGTTACCCGGCAGCAGGGCTCGGGACCTGTCGGCGTCGATGGTGAACGCGGCCATCAGGGCAGGCGAGTGCTCGGAGTTGACCGGCATGGTGAACGGGATGCCGTCAACCAGCGCTCGGCGTCCGGACAGGCGGCGTTGGCGGCGGGGGACAGTCATGTGCGCAGCTCCTTGAGGATGGTGGGACCGATGTCGGACGCGGCCCGGCGGCCCAGGAACACATCCAGGTGGCCGTACCCGGGGAAAACGTGGAGGGCGTGCTTCCCGGGGCGCAGCCCATCGAGGTAACGGAACGTGCGCCGCTGGCTCTCCGCCAGGAAGCAGCGGTTGTCGGCTCCGGCGAGGAGAACGAAGCGGGCGTCGGTCTGGGGCGGCTGAGCGACGAAGCTTTCGGGCAGCTCGGGCAGGCCGTCGACCGAGACGAGATGGCCCCGGGCCACACAGCGCGCCATCTGGGCGAAGAAGGTGAGCGGCACCTCGGCGAACTCGCCGCTCAACCAGTGATCGTGGGTGGCGGGGTTGAGGTTGCGGTGCGACCAGAGCGTCGGGAAGCCGATGCCGTAGGCGAAGCTGACCAGCTTGCACACCGGGTTGTCGCACTCCCGGTGGACGAGGTTGACCCCGAAGCGAATGGCCCGTGCGACCGGTCCGTGAGCTTCTATGCCCCATCGGGGGTTCAGGTAGGGCGTCAGGCGGGCCAGCAGGGGGGAGAGCCGGGTGAGCTTGATCCTCGACAGCGGCGGGACGACCGGGTGGAGGGTCACCGCGTTAGCCACGATGGTGGTGACTTCAGGCAGGAGGCCGGCTGCGGACGACATCGTGAAGCTCGTCGACCCCTGGCAATGGATCAGAGCCTTCAGCGTGTCCGCCCCGGTATGTTCGAGAACGGTTCGTACCGCCCGGGGATGGTCGTAGACCGCGGCCTGGTCGAGCGTCCAGCGGTTCGGCTCGACGTCGATGCTGGCTCGCCAGTTCTCGAGCCACACGTCCCAACCGTCCTCGACGAGGAGGTCCACGATCGTCGTCGGTACCGGCGGCCGGAAGATGTCGGCCCGAACCCCGGCGCCGTGGACGAGGATCAGCGGGCCCCGGGTGGGGGGGCGCCGGCCGACGGCGTGGTGGAGGTTGAGAGCGCGCCCATCACCGGCCCTGAACGGGACGACCGTCGTCTCATAGGCAGCAGCCAGTCGGAGCCGGGTGGTAGGGAGGTCCATGGATTGCTCGGTGCGGGCCACGTCCTCTTGAGTCCGGTCAGGCGGGCGGTGATACGGACCATCCCCTAGACAGCCGGCAACAATGACGAGGGCCCCTCAGCGCGTTCGGGGATCCCTATTGGTCGCCGGGCTGCTGTTCACGCCCCAAGCTCGATCGCGGAGAGCCGGTTAAGTTAGCGCACACGTTTCTTTGAGCCCTTACAACTTGGTCGCACACGGAAGGCGCAAAGCTTCACAAACGATGGGAGAGATCGTGCCTGTCCATCCGATAGCTGAAGAGTACAGAGGACATCGTATTGAACTGCGGGTGGAGGACACCGCGGAGGCAATGAGGGAAAGCGGAGGGGAATCCACTCAGGTTCTACTCATTGACGGCGTCCCGACAGGGTACGGCCAACTTCCCGATGGAAGTTATGTCTTGGACGACTATGCCTACGACTGGCGCGACAACCTGGTCGACG
>JALZEC010000373.1 GCA_030862235.1 Actinomycetota bacterium
GCCAAGACGGGCGCAGGCAAGGGTGCCGGCGGCGCCAAGAGCGCCGTTGGCAAGGCGGCCGGCGGCAAACCGTCCGCGGGCAGGGCGGGCGGAGGTAAGGCGGGCGGAGGCAAGGCGGCCGGCGGCAAGTCCGCGGGTCGGGGGTTGTTCGGCTTTCTCGGCGGTGGCAGCAAGGCGGCCGACCGCAACCCCGCGCGCAGCGGACGCAAGCCGGACCGGCGACCGAGCGAGAGCAAGGACGGGTCTGGTCCCAACGGGCGGAACCCGTCGCGAGGGGGGACCGGGCGGGCCCAGCCAAAGGGGACCAATCCGCAGGGCCGCTCGCGGAAGGGGAAGTAGCGGATGGAGTGGGTGGAAGTCACCGCGAAGACGGTCGAGGAGGCGAAGGACGCCGCGCTCGACCAGCTGGGAGTGGACGAGACGGAGGCCGAGTTCGAGATCCTGGAGGAGCCGCGGGCCGGGCTGTTCGGGCGCCTGCGCTCCGAAGCGAGGGTCCGGGCCCGCGTCCTCCCCAGCGCCCCGCGTCCGAAGGTCGAGCGGCGCGACCGGAAGCGGAGGCGCCCGGGCCGGGAGCGAGAGTCGGACCAGGGCCAGAGCCAGGGAACCAGCAACCCCGGGGAGGAACCGGTGAACAGCGTGGACGACGAGGTCAGTCCGGACGGCACGGAGATGTCGGACGCCGACGAGGTCGAGGTGGCGGAGGGCTTTCTGACCGGACTTCTTGACACCTTCGGCGCCCCATACACCCTGGAGCGGCGGCAGGTGGACGAGGACGCGGTGGAGCTGAACGTCCAGGGGGAGGGGCTGGGCCTGCTCATCGGGCCGAAGGGTCAGACGCTCGCCGCCGTTCAGGAGTTGACCCGCACGGTGGTGCAGCGCAAGTCACGGGGGCGAGCCTCGCGAGTGGCCGTTGACGTGGCTGGCTACCGCCAGGCTCGGCGCCAGGCACTCGAGCGGTTCGCGCAGCAGGTGGCCGAGCAGGTGACGGCGAGCGGCGTTCCCCGCGTGCTCGAGCCGATGCCGCCCGCCGATCGCAAGATCGTCCACGACGCCATCAATCCGATCGACGGTGTGACCACCACCTCGGAGGGGGAGGAACCGCGCCGCCGAGTCGTGATCGTGCCCAGCCAAGGGGGCGCGCAAGCCCAGGGGAGCGGGGAAGTCCCAGGGGAAGTCCAGGGGAGCGGGGAAGGCCCAGGGAGCGGGGAAGGGGAAGTCCCAGGGAGCTCCCCGGCCGCGGGGAGCGCCCCGGCTGCGGGGAGCGGGGACGTCCCCGGGAGTCCGCCCGCCTGAGCGAGGTTGGCGGTCTGCGCTGCGGCTGGACAGGCTGAGCGCGTGAGCCGCGGGCCGGGCTTCGGTCCAGTCATGGAGTGAGGATGGCCGTAGCGGGTGCCTCCGCACTGGTCGGGATTCTTGAGGAGGCCCAGCGGCGAGGGCTGGTCGGTCCTGGCGCCATCGAAGCCCAGGTGAGCCATGCGCTGGCCATGGGGGAGGCATCCGGGTCGCCCGCCCTATCGAGTGGTGGACTGGCGCTCGATCTAGGGACGGGAGGCGGGCTTCCCGGGTTGGTCCTGGCCGCCGCCTGGCCGGCCAGCCGGTGGGTCCTGGTTGACAGCCGCCAGCGCAGCGTAACGTTCTGTCGGGAGGCGGTCGAGCGTCTCGCGCTCGAAACCCGGGTTGAAGTCGTGCACGGGCGGGCGGAGGTGGTCGGGCGGCACCCATCTCACCGGGCGCGGTACCAACTGGTGACGGCCAGGGGATTCGGACCGCCAGCGGTCACCGCCGAGTGCGCCGCACCGTTCCTCCGCGTGGGGGGTCGGCTGACGGTGAGCGAACCACCGGGGGCCGCGGGGGAACGGTGGCCACGGGAGGGGCTGGCGCGCCTCGGGCTGACGCTCGCCCGGGTCGTGGCCGCGGAGGGAGCCGGGTTCGCTGTCCTGGAACAGGTCGCCCCGTGCCCGCCGGCCTACCCCCGCCGGGAGGGGATCCCAGCCAAGCGCCCGCTGTTCGGCTAAACCGTCAGGCGCGGCGGACCGGCTAGGCCGGGCGGGGCGCGGTCTCAACCGGGCTTCTCACACCAGTCCAACCCCGAGGTTCACGTTTCACGTGAAACCAAAGTCGATACTTGATCGTGAACCTTGGGCAGGAGAAGATAGACCTAGTGACCGATTTCGAGGTCGGCCAGCGGTCTGCCGTTGGATTCGACCGTCCCGCCCCTGTTTCCGCAGGTGAGGCGGCTTCGGCAGGCCGGCCGGACGCGACGCCACCCTTTCCAACACCCGCGCCAGGTGACAACGCGCTCTCCCAGCTCGTCGCCCCTCGGGCTGCCGTGGCTGAGCCGTCGGGCGGCGCCACTCCCCCATCGGACACGCCCTCATCCGTTCTCTGGTTGCCCCCTGGTGTCCGCCGAGCCGACCCCGCAGCCACCTCCTCACCCGACGGTGGCCGGTTCGCACCGGGCGAGGAGGACCCGCCCGGGGAGGCCGGCGATCCCCCAACTGACGTCGTCGAAGACGGGATCGGGGACGGGACGATCCTGGGTCCCCCGGCGCCTGGCACACCCGAGCCCGAGGCCCCGCCCGAGTCCGACGCCCTGCCCGAGTCCGCCGTCGCGCCCGAGCCCGACGCCCAAGC
>JALZEC010000375.1 GCA_030862235.1 Actinomycetota bacterium
ACGTGGCGGCGATAAGGGTGGCCCTTCGGAAACGCGACATGCTCGAAGTCGTCGACGGGGTCATAGGACATGCCGAGCCGTTCCATGACCCGGCGGGACCGGGCGTTGGCGGCAACGGCGAAGGCCACGATCTCGTCAAGACCGAGTTCCCCGAAGCCGAAGGCCAAAGCCGCCGCGCCGGCCTCAGTGGCGTATCCGTGACCCCAGTGCTCGCGGGCGAGTCGCCAGCCGACTTCGTGCGCGGGCGTGAAGTGGTAATCACCCCGCACCTCGCTCAGGCCGGCAAAGCCGATCAGGCAGCCGGAATCGCGGAGCTCCACGGCCCAGAACCCATAGCCACGGTCGGTTATCCCGGCCCGTAACCGGTCGAGCAAGGCGTCGCTCTCCTCAGAGCTGTGGAGGCGAGGGAAAAAGGCCATCACCTCCGGATCGGCGTTCATGGCGGCAAATCGCGCCCGGTCCTCGTCGCGCCACTGCCGGAGGACGAGTCGCTCGGTCTCCACGTCACCAGGGGACTACGACGGTTCCAGCTCGATACCAGGACGCGGAAGCCAACAGCGTGTGGTCGCCGGCTCAGGACCCTGAAAGAGTGGACCTCTCCGTGCCCTTCCTGGCTATCGGGTCGAGGATGCCCCTGCTCGTGCTGTCGGGCAGGATGATCGTTCGCGGGGACTTCATGTCGGCCAGGTCTTGCTTGGTGATGTGGCCGCCACGGATGAACAGCTCGTAGGAAACGGTTGCGCCGTCCGGCGCGGTGATCGTGCCCTGGTACCCGAGCTGGCCGTCGCGCTCGAACTGCCTGAGCGTGAGGGTCTTCCCGCCCCGGGACGTGCCGACGAGGTTCCCCTGGTCGTCGAGGCCGACGTCGAAAAGGCCTGCGGGGCCTCCGGTGCTCACCTTGGCCTCGAACGGCGCAGTCTTCCCGTTCGGCAGCTCGACGGTCCCGTGGACCCGGTCCTGCTCGACGGTGGCCTTGAGCCGGCTGGTGCCTGCCTGGGACCTCAGGTCGATGGTGTTGTTGCGCCCCGTTCCCGTGAACCACTCGGCCAGCTCGACCGAGCCTTGCAGCGGCACCTGCCGGTTGCAGACGTACGCCACGACGTCGAACTGCCCGTTGGTCTTGGCGTTGCTCGTGTGGACGGCGACGTAGGCATCCTCGGCGTTCGCCGTCCCGACGAATTCGTCGGTGACCGCCCGCTGAGCCTTTTCCCCCTCATCGCTGTCACCTCCGCACGCGAGCATGAGCAGACAGAGCGCGACACCGCTGACGAACCGGACTTTGACCATGTCCTCCCCCTTTCCCCGTGCACCAAAGATACGGAGACGACTGCCGAAAGGTTCGGCTGTCCTTAATACGTCCGGGTCGGACTAGCAGCAGAGTCAAGTCGATACCCAAACTAGCTTGTGTGCTACTCTGTAGCACATGGAAAGGATCGGCGTCCGGGAACTTCGTCAGCACGCGAGCCGTTACCTCGCTCGGGTCGCGCGCGGAGAGAGCCTTGAGATCACCGATCGTGGGCGTCCCGTGGCCATGCTGGTCCCCCTGCCTGGCGACGAGTGGCAGGACCTCATCGCCAGCGGCCGCGTGGTTCCGCCGATCGAGGACGGCGACGTGCTCGAGGAGTCGCCGACCGATTTCGGGATCGACGCCTCCGGCGCGCTCGCGGCGATGCGTGAGGACGAGCGCTGAAGCTCTACCTCGACTCCTCCGCCGTCGTGAAGCTCGTGCAGAAGGAGGCGGAGTCCGAGGCCCTCAGGCGCTACCTGCGCCGCCACCGGTCCGACGAACGCGTCACGAGCGCGCTCTCCCGCGTCGAGGTCGTGCGGGCCGTCCAGTCCGGTGGCGCTCCAGCCGTCGCCAAGGCGCGCCGTCAAATCGGACGGCTGCACCAGATCACCGTGGACACCGCGCTCCTCGATGCCGCTGCGTCGCTCGCGCCGGGGATCTTCTTGCGCAGTCTGGACGCCATCCACCTCGCGTCCGCTCAGCTCATCGTGGCCGACTTGCGAGCAGTCCTGACCTACGACCAGCGGATGACCGCGGCCGCCGAGACCCTGGGACTCTCGGTTGACGCGCCGAGCTGAGAACGCGCCAGCAGTCGGCCAGTCGGCAGCCCGCTTCCTGCGATAGCACGCTCACAGCCACTGGTCGCTAGCGCGGCGATGAGCGCGATCAGCATCCCCGGACTGCTGCGGCGGGCGTGCCAGCGGCGTTCCGGTAGGCTCGTCGTGACGTCGTCGCTCTTGAGGAACAGGGGTGCCTTCGCCCAGAGGAAGGCCCTTCCATGTCCTCGGACCCCCGTTCCGATGCTTTGCGAGCCCTGGCAACCTTCTTGGTCGCCGATGCACCGGTTAACGCGACGCTCCACCGCGTGGCCGAGCTCACCACCACGGCACTGGGCGGCGCGGAGATCGCCGGCATCGCCATGCTCGGTACGGACGGCCGGCCCACGACGGCCGTCTATACCGACGTAGCGTCACCAGAGGTCGATCGAGCCCAATACGAGTCCGGCCGCGGCCCCTGTCTCGACGCGTGGCGCACGCGCCGAACGGTCCGGATCGACGACATGGTCGCGGCGATGGATCGCTACCCGGAGTTCGCCCGTCTCGCGCTGGACCATGACATCCCCAGCACCCTTTCGTTCGCGCTGGTGGCCGGCGGCGAGGGCATCGGCGCGCTCAATCTGTACGCTCGCAAGAAGGGGGCCTTCACCCAGGAAGACGAGGAGCTCGGTGAGGAGCTCGCGGCCGCGGCTGCGACCGTCCTCGCCAACTCGAGTGCCTACTGGAGTGCGTTCGAGCTCAGCGAGGGACTAACGGAGGCGATGCGTTCACGCGCCGTCATCGAACAGGCCAAGGGAATACTGATGGCCCGCGAACCGGACCTCGACGCCGAAGGGGCGTTCGAGCTCCTCCGCCGGGCGTCGCAGCGCGAGAACGTCAAACTCCGGGTCATAGCCAAGCGGATCGTCGAGCGGAGGCCGCGACCGCGTGGCATGGAGGGTTGAGCCAAGTGGTCCAGCCACGACACCCGAAAGCCTCGATCCTGGCGGCGGCGCAACAGTCTTTGGGGATGACCCTCTACGACGTGTGGTTCGCGTACATCGCCGTTGGCGGCGATGCATCGCTCCGGACGGTGCAGGGATGGCTGACAGGCGCAGCCGAGCCCGCCGACCGGGATCACGATTTCATGGCGCAGGCATTCAACGATCGGTTCACCGATGAGGGGCTGAACCATCCGGTTGCCTACTCGGACAGCCCGGCGTCGTGATGTCGGTCCTACCCGTCTGACTCCCTCAGCCCCTCGTCACGCGGTTTGTCGACGAGTTGTTCGGCCAGCTCCCGAAGTTTGACGTTCATGCGCTGGGAAGCCCTGCGCAGGATGTCGAATGCCTCATCGTCGGAGACCTGTTGCCGCGACATGATGATCCCCTTGGCCATGCCGATCACGTCGCGCGATTCAGCCTTCTTCTCCAGCTGCCGCTCCCGGTTGGCAGCGGTCAGGGCCACGGCGGCGTGGGCGGCGAAGACTGAAGCAACCGCGATGTCGTGGTCTTCGAAGGCGTCGTCCCGCTTGCTGTAGAGATTGAGCGCCCCCATCGTGTCCTCCCCGACGAAGAGGCGAACCGCCAGGATGCTCTCAATTCCGGTCTGTTCGTGGGCGCGCCGGGCGAAGGCGGGCCACCGCTCCTCTTCCGAAAGGGAGCCGGTGATGAACACTGCGTGCTCGCGAATAGCGTCGACGCAAGGCCCTTCCTGGGTTTCGGCCTGAAGTACGTCCACCGCTTGAGGCAGGGCGTCGGTAGTGCTCAGTGAGTAGATCTTCTTGCCCTGGACCAGCGATACACCGGCAGCCTCACACGCGTCGATCGTCTCGACGGCGAGGTGGCAGATCCGGTCCAGAGTGCGAGTGACATCGCGCTCCTCGACGAGGGCGCGGGCGACCTCCGCGAAGGTCTCGGCCAGTTCGACGTCCGGCTCCTGCCCTCGAGCCAAGAACTGAATTCTACGGCAGCCCTGGCGTTCTCGCGGTCCGTTTCGGACGCCTCGCCCCTGGCCAAACGTCGGCGCGCCGCCAAGTTCGACCGGTCACGATTCCTGTTTCGTCACTCCGTCCGGAATATCACTGCGGGTTTCACCCTCGAAGCCTTCTGAGCCGGTCGGGCGGCGACGATGAGGCCGGCTATGAGGGCCCCGGCCACGACGGCCATGACCTGAGGAACGGGAACAACCGTTAGAGCCAGTGCCCCGATCCAGTCGGCGAAGAAGTTCCAGCTCCAGCGGCCAGCGATTACTCCGAGAGGGAGAGCGATGAGCGTCGATGCCACGATCAGGGCGGTCGCCTGCCATGTCACTGTGGCAGCAACCTGTGTCCGGACGAATCCAAGAGTCTTGAGTATGGCAAGATCTCGCCGGCGAGCGCGGGTTGCCGATAGCAAAGCGTGCACGAGTGTGAGAACGGCGACAGTGGCGAGGACTGCGCCGATCGCCAGCGGCAGCCTGTCGACCCGGCCAAAGTTTGCAAAGTCCGTAGGCAGCTCGTGTGGGAAGACGCCGATTCCGGGGTGGCGTGCAGCAAGGTAGGCGGCTGCGTCCGGAGGCGTCGTGCCCGCCGGACCGTCCACCAGATAGATGTTTGGCTGCGCTTCGGGCACGAGCGTCCTGAGGGCCTGGAAGGTGATCATGCCGCTGTGACCGGCGTCGCGAAACGCCCCGAGAGGCAGCGGCCCTCGGCCCACAATGCGAAGTTCCGCCGAGCGAGGACCGATGGAGACCTTGACCCGATCACCGATTCGGGCGCCCAGCGAACGCAGCGCAGCCGTCCCGAGAAAGACCTCATTGCTCGCTTGCGGTCCCCTCCCCTCCAGAGCGACGGGAGCGATGTGGCCCCGGAGTGCATCCATGGCGAAGACATCAACCCGGACCCGGTCGTCGAGCTCGAGCTGGGCGGCAGTTCCTGCTGCGAGGTTCTGGACCCAGGGATCGGCAAGCAGTCCCGATTGGATCCGTGCGTCCACGTCCGGTGCAAACCCGTCCCCGACGCGCGCCTGCCAGGTCGCGCCCCACAGGCGGGGCGTCGAGAGGAGGTGGCCGAGGCTGGCGCCGAAGACCACCGTCGCAATCAGGGCGAGCAGGCCCACGGAGATCCCGGTCAGCGTCGTCGCGACGGAGGTCGCGTCTCGGCCGCGGTGAGATCGGAACGAGAAGCGAAGGCCGACCGCGGCGCTGACGGGCACCCACGAGAAGGACCGCGGCGATGGTCGGACTCCCGAGCCGGACAGCTCTGACGTATCGACGGTCTTCCACTGGGTCCGCCAGCCCAGAGCGGCCGAAAGGATGACGGTCACCGCGGCGGTCAAAATTGTTCCACCAACGAGGACCAAAGGGTCGAACGACGGGCCTGGGGCAGGATCAACCGTCCGGGCGAGACCAAGGGGCATTGCCGAGGACAGGAGGTAGCTGACAGCAGCCCCCACCGTTCCGCCGATGACGCCGCCGAGGAGACCCTGTAGTGCGAAGACTCCCGCCTGTTGTTGGCGCGTCATTCCCAGGGCCGAAAGCGCAGGACCGCTGCTGGATTGCGTGCGGACCTCCCGGGCCAGGGCCTGCCCGACGAAGAGGATGAGAACGGCGGCGAGGAGGCCAGCGAGGATGTACAACGAGATCGCCTGGCTGCGGAACGAGCGCTGGACGGCAGCAGTCGCATCCCGCTGAGTGAAGAAGAGAGTGGGCAGACCACGAGCCATCTGCTCCACCGCAGCCTTAAAGGGACGTACGTCCGCGTCTCCGCGGCGCAACTTCACGCCGGTGGTATTCGTGTGAGCGAGCGTCGACGCGTACTGGTGCTCCCACGCCGGAGTCATCCACATCGACGGGATACCGCCACTACTGATCGGCGGAAGCTGGCCCGGAATGACTCCCAAGCCGACGACGCGAAACGTTACGAGTGGCCCAATGTCCAACGCCTCAGGCGTGGCGTCGTTGATGGCGGCGAAGAGCTTGGGCAGTCCGGCAGGCGTCGTGAACCTCACCGTCACGGTGCTGCCAACACCTACTCCGTACGCCTCCTCAAAGCTAAAGTGCGCCACCATCTCATCCGCTCGATCTGGACGAGCTGCACGGCCTTCCAGGATCTTCACTCGGTCCAATCCCCCGCCGAAGGCCTCGGAGTCGGCCACCTGAGACGCCATCACACGGGGCGGAATGAGACGCCCTTCTCCGGTGCGCCCCAGGCTGAAGTACACAGGGGCAACCGCAGACTGCACCACTTGGGGCAGAGCTACAACTTGAGCAGGATCGATGTCGGCAAGGCCGATTCCGGCTCCCGTGGTCACAACAACGTCCGTAGAATTCTGCGATTTCAGGAAACGTGGGTACACGCTCTCGGCGCGCCGTCCACCGGCAGTGAGCGTCATCACGGCGGTGGAAGTCACCACGAGGATCAACACGACCGGCAGCCAGGACGGCCACCGCTGGCGCAGTCGGCTCCGGGCTACCACCCAGACGGGTGCCAGGGAGTGAATCACAGCCACGGAAGCCGCACCCCTCCGCCGTTGAGCACCTTTTCCGCCCTCCGTGGTCTCATCCATCTTCCCTCTGTCACCTGTTACGCCTATTAACCCATAGTGGTCGGGCTGAGCAGAGGGTGTAGCCACGAGTTTTCCAGTGGTGTTAGCGCACCACCGACATTCGAGGCAATAACGTGCTGGCCCGGTGAGCGAGTACGGCGAACGAGGCCGCCGGGATCTGACCCTCGCCAGCCACGCGTACGGGCCGGCTGCCTGTCGTGGGCGAGTGCCAGCTGCTCAGGGGGAGGCACCGTGAGGGCGCCGCCCCTCCTCGCCGCCGAGGATCTCGGTGACCTGATCTTCGGATGGGAGCTGTTCACCTCACTCCCCGCGATTCTCGGCATCGCCTTCCTCGCCGGACGCCTGCTCGGCGTGCGCCGGTCGTGGACGACGGCCGTCGCCTCTGGCATCGTCGGCTGGCTCGCGGGCGCCGGCCTCTCGCTGGTGATCGCCCGGGCCGAAGGCGGCGCCGGCTTCACCCGCAACCTGTGGCTGTTCTCGACATTCTTCGCCATGTCGTCCTCGGTCTGGATCGAGCTCCTGGCCAAGCCCGGAGCCCTAGCCCGCGCCCGTACCGGCCTGGCCTCGATTCCCCGGCCCTTGCGGACGCTGCGACGCACCAGCCAGCGGGTCAGCCGCTACGCCCAGATCACCCGCATCGCCGTGAAATACGGCCTCGGCCCATCGCTGGGGCTCTCAGCTTCGGCGGAGGACCGAACCGATCCCACCGCGAAGAAGGCGCCGCTCGTGCTTCGGCTGCGACGGGCGCTCGAGGAATGTGGCGGCATGTTCGTGAAGCTGGGCCAGGTCGCGTCAACGCGATCCGACCTCCTGCCGGGGGCCGCTGTGGCCGAGCTGTCCCGCTTGCAGGACCGCGTCGCCCCCGCCGAGCGCGAAGCCGTCCAGGCGCTCCTCGAAGAAGAACTGGGCGCGCCAGTGGAGTCGTTCTTCGCCGAATTCGAGTGGGACCCGGTCGCGGCGGCCTCCATCGCCCAGGCACACCGGGCCCGCCTCCACGACGGCCAGCCCGTGATCGTGAAGGTCCAGCGCCCGGGAATCGCGGAAGCGGTGGAGCGTGACATCCAGGTGCTCCTGGAGCTGGCCCGCAGCGCGGAGAGCCGGGTGGGTTGGGCGGCGGAATACCGCGTGCTCGACCTTGCCCACGAGTTCGCCGATCGACTGCGTGAAGAGCTCGACTTCCGCATCGAGGCCCGCAACGCGATCGAGATCTCCGAGCGGCTCTCGGACATGCCGAAGGTGCGGATCCCCCGGGTCTACCGGGAGTTGAGTAGCGGCCGCGTGCTGGTGATGGAGTGGCTCGACGGTGTCAGCGTCCGCCAGACCGACCGCATCGACACCCTCGGCTTCGACCGAGACGCCCTGGCCGACCAACTCCTCCGCTGCTGCCTCCAGCAGATGCTGATCGACGGCCACTTCCACGCCGATCCCCATCCCGGCAACGTCTTGGTCTTGGAGGATGGGTCGATCGGACTCATCGACTTCGGCGCCGCCGGGCGCCTCGACCCCATGGGGCAGTCGTCCCTGCGGGCGATGATGGTCGCAGTCCGCCGCCAGGATCCGGCCATGCTCCGGCAGGCCGTCCTCGAGGTGGCCACGCTGCGTCGGGGGTTCGACGACGAGCAACTCGAGCGGGCGCTGGCCCGGTTCATGGCCCGGAACTTCGGTCCTGGTGCGACGCCGTCGGCCGCCATGTTCAACGAGCTGCTGCAGCTGTTCTTCTCCTTCGGGATCACGCTGCCGCCGGAGTTCAGCACCTTCTTCCGGGCCATGGTCACCCTCGAGGGGACGCTCACCACGCTGTCTCCGGGCTACCTGGTCATCGACGCCGCCCAGGCCGTCGCCGCCGAGTGGGTTGCCGACCAGCTCACGGCGGGCTCGCTCGAGGAGCTGGCCCGAAACGAGCTGCTTGCCCTCGCTCCGCTCCTCCGCCGCCTCCCCCGCCACCTGGACCGCCTTGCCACCATCGCCGAGCGGGGGGACCTGCGCGGGCGGGTAAGCCTCCTCGCTGACGCCGAGGACGTCCGCGTCGTGACCCGCTGGGTCAACCGAGCGGTACTCGCCTTCCTCGGTGGCGTGGTCGGGCTGATCTCCGTCATCCTCCTGGGGGTGGAAGGCAGTCCCCCGTTCACAGGCGAGACCAACCTGTACGAGTTCTTCGGGTACTTCGGGCTCTTCTGCAGCACCGTGCTTGTGCTGAGGGTCCTCGTGGCCGTCCTCCACGATGGCGTCAACTGAGCCCGCCCGGACGAAGCGTCCGGACACCAACCCTCGCCCGATGACCTGCTCCGACGAGACGCACCTGTCGTGGTCTCGATCGTGGGTCGTTCACAGGCTCCGGGCTCGGAGAAGACCGGTCACGATCTGCAGTGGGAACGACCGGAGAGCGTCGCCTACGACCTCACCGCCTTCCTGTCGGCGCCCCTCCGGCTCTCCACACCTTCTCCAGCCTGCCTCCAAGTCTCCAACTAACTGCCGCCGTACAACTGGGACAAAAGACCGAGGAGGCGACCGTGCGGAACGGTCCAGACCTGGAGGACAGAACGATGGCAACGACCACGACAACGACGGCGAGGACGCAGTCGGTCGACGACCTGTACGTGGAGGCGTGGGGCGACGGCACACCGGTGGTGCTCGTGCACGGCTCGCTGGCCACCGGCGCCGAGGAGTGGGAGGCGCAGCGTCCCCTTGCCGATGAGGGCTTTCGTCTGCT
>JALZEC010000378.1 GCA_030862235.1 Actinomycetota bacterium
CGAGCGAGCTCAGGGAGCCGAGGATCCGGGGGCGGTGGCGAAGGTCGAAGTACACGTTGACGTGCGCCAGGCTGGCGGAGTCGTCGGCCAGGAGCGCCAGAACGTAGTTGCGGCCCTTGCGGCCCAAGGGGACGGAGGACGAGACCAACGCGGTGACGCGGCCCCGTACGGAGGATGGGATGGCCCGCCGGAGGAACCGATAGCGCTGCAGCGACCGGTGATGCGGGTAACCGCCAAAGAGCTCGTCGCCGCCATCGCCGCCGAGGGCGACGGTGGCATGGCGGCGGATCAGGCGGGAGAGCAGGTGGGTGGGCAGCATCGATGAGTCGGCCAGCGGCTCGTCGAACTGACGGGCCATCTCGTGCACGAGGTCGGTCCCAATCTCGTTGGCGGACAGCTCGGTGTGATCGGTCGCAAAATGACGAGCGACAGTACGGGCGAACGGACCTTCGTCCGAGGCCTCCAGGCCGGGGAAGACAACGGTGAACGTCTTGGGCGGCACGGGGGAGAGGTCAGACGCGGCTGCCGTCACCAGGCTGGAGTCGATGCCACCGCTGAGCAAGATCCCGACCGGCACATCGGCGTCCAGCCTCAGCCGCACCGCATCCTTCAACAGCGCCTCGAGCTCCTCCACGAGCTCCGGAACGTCCGGGGCTGGAGAGGAAGCGGGTGGCGGAAGCTGCCAGTGGTACCAACGGGTGATCGAGCCGTCGGTCAGGTCGTACAACATGGCCTGACCCTGCTCGAGCTTGCGGAGACCTTCCAAGATGCACTGATCGCGGGGGACGTAGCCGTAGGCCAAGTAGTGGTTCAACGCCTGGAGGTCCACCCTCCGAGGGACACTCGGGTCGGTCAGAAGCGCCTTGAGCTCCGAGGCGAACATGAGACGGACACCATCGGCGTAGAAGAACAGAGGCTTCTCTCCCGCTGGGTCCCGGGCGAGGAAGAGCTGGTTCTTCGCCATGTCGTACAGCGCGAAGGCGAACATCCCGTTGAGGTGGCTCAGGCAATCGGTGCCCCACCGCCGGTATGCCTCCAGGAGCACCTCGGTGTCGCACGAGGAGCGGAATGAATGGCCCAGAGCGCGGAGCTCCTCGCGCAGGGCGCGGTGGTTGTAGATCTCGCCGTTGAACACGAGGTGGAGGGCTCCGCTGCCGTCGTGCATGGGCTGGGCGCCCGCCGGCGAAAGGTCGACGATGGCGAGGCGTCGCTGCCCCATCCACACCCGACGGCGAGGGTCCCACCAAGTGCCGGCGTCGTCCGGTCCGCGGTGGCGCATACTGTCCCGCATGAGATCGGCCAGTGCGGATGATGTCGCCACCGTCCTGGTGGAGGCGACACCTACGATCCCACACACGCCCGAGTCTCTCCCGTCCTTCCTTTGCCTCGACAGTGTCGCCCGAGGGTTTGATGCTAGTGGCTGCCGTTCGCCTGCCCACTGCCCAGCCTTCCTGACCGGGTGATGGATCGCCGGCGGCGCAACCTGCTCGTGGGCCTCTCAGGTGTGGCCCTCGCCGCCGCTGGTGGCGTCGTGTTGCGGGACGAGGACCGGGCCGAGACACCGCGTTCGAGGGGCCCTTCGGACCCTCAGCCCGCGGACGTCATGCAGCACGGCGCCATGGGTGACGGCCTGGCCGACGACACGGCGGCCATCGAAGCGGCCATCGCTGCGGCGCTGGGAGAGGCTGGGTCGCTGCGCGGGGGAAGGATCGTCTTTCCCAAGGGCACCTACCGGATCACTCGAACCCTGACCATCGAGCAGGCGGCCGCCGTCGTAGAGGGAGTCGGCTCCGTCCTTGTGTGGGACGGACCGGCAGACGTGCCCATGCTGCGGCTCGATTCCTGCCTGGGGACCTCTGTCTCGGGACTGCAGCTTGTCGGCAACGCGATGGCGCCGCCCAGCGCAGCCGTATCGCTGCGGAGCCTGAAATCGCACCCCAACGGCTCCAACTTCAACACGCTGTCGTCCGTGTCAATCGGCTATCTCCCGGAGGGGAACGCGGACTCCTCTGGTCATCAGTTCGCGACCGGGATCCTCCTCGAGGGTGACGACATCGACGGAGGCAGCAACCGGTTCGAAATGATGTCGATTACGGGCTGTACCGCTGGAGTGCACGTCGATCGCCCACGGTTTGTCAGGAACACGTTTCTCGGTCTTCGCATCGCAGACTGCGACACCGCCTTTTCGACCAACGCCGGGGTCTCCACCTCCGGAACGAACTGGGTACTGAGCGGCAGCACGTCGACCGACATCGCCTTGGGCAGGGGTGCTCGGCTGGTCGTCAAGGGTTTCGCCAGCCGGATGAGTGCACGTCTCGCCGTGACCGACTCTTCATCTTTGACGATACGTGACGGGTACTGGGAGACGGGGCCCAATATCCCCTCAGATGGGATCGCCTTGGACGGGCGTAGGGGGTCAGGGCGGTCTTTCCTCCGGCTGGAGGACTTTGACTTCACGGGAAGCGGCGGTATGGTGCCGGCGAGGATTGTTTGGCAGCCGGACTCCCAGGTCTTTCTGAAGAATTTTGTCGGCCCTCAGAACAGCTCTTGACAACAGGGTCATCTCGGTATAGAGCGCTCAACCCGCGTCCTCTTCTGCAGCCATCGGGCTTGCCACGGGTGCCTGGACCGCGGTGGCCGTCAGCGCTCCGGTTAAGATGCGGGCCGTGTCGTCCGAATCGCACCGCGAGGCGCCGGAGCTTCGCCACTACCTGAGCGTCGTCCGGCGGCGGAAGGCCCCGCTGCTCCTCACGGTCGTTGTCTGTGTTGCCGCCGCATTGATCAGTTCCCTGATTCAAAAGCCAGTCTACGCGGCAACCGCCGAAGTGCTCCTCGAGGGAAGAACCACGGAGGCGATCTTCGACCCGACAACCGGACGCGCGTCGGATCCGCAGAGAACATTGCAGACGCAGCTCCGGGTCATCCAGAGCGAGCCGCTTCGTGCGGCCGCCGCCGAGAAGCTTGGCTACAAGGCCGATATCTCCGTACGACCCGCATCCGAGACAGATGTCATTCTGCTAAGGGCCGAGAACGTCGTACCCAAGAGGGCCGCAGACATCGCGAACGCCTATGCAGACGCGTACATCGACTTCCGGCGGAAGCGGTACATCGACGATGCCTTGGCAGCGTCGTCAGAAGTACAAGGCAAGATCGACGTTCTCCAGGGCCAGATCGATCAGCTCGGGGCGCGCCTCAGCGAGATCCCACCCTGCATCGGCAACAATCCTCCTCGCGAGTGCGGCGAGCGGGACAGCATCCAGCAAGATCGCGACGCCAAGGTCGCTCAGATAGTTCCGTTCCGCCAGAAGCTCGACGAGCTACAGCTGACCGCCAGCCTCCAGACAGGCGGCGCTCAAGTCA
>JALZEC010000413.1 GCA_030862235.1 Actinomycetota bacterium
TCCGTACGGAGGCTGGTCATCGACCTGTCCGACGTGCGGTTCATCGATTCGGCCGCTCTCGGGGTCCTCGTGGGGGGAATTCGTCGAGTGCGGGACGCCGGTGGAGAGGTCGTGGTCTGCTGCAACCAGCGGCACCTTCGACGGCTGCTCGAGTCGATCGATTTCACCCGCGTGGTGCCTCTGGTCGAATCGGTAGGGGAGGCACAGCGGCTCCTGGTCCCTAGCGGGGCGACGCTCGCAGGCGTCACCTGACGTGCTCCGACGCGTCTGTCACGTCACCGCTGATCGGCGGCGCACGTATGATTGAAGTGGCGTGCCGGGAAGTCTGGTCGGCGACAGCAAGTCCTGACCCCGGAGGCTTCCCATGTTCGACGGTCGTTCCCCCGCAGGGGCACTGGTTCGGCGGATCGCACCGTCCGTCGCCGAGTGCGGTGGCGTTCCCCTTCCTACGAGGGGACCAGGTCTTCGAGCAGAAGCGCGTGCGCATTGAAGCGGTGATGGTCGTGCTGAGAGCCGTCCGCCGTAGCAGCGGCGGCGACTGAGGTGAGTCCTCGAATCCGCCCGGTGTCGGCGGGCCACTGGCTCGTCCTTCTTTGCGGCGCGCTGGGCGTCGTCGTGCTGATCGCCACCCAGGCAGTGGCCCAGGAACCGCGGCCCCGTGTGCTTACGACGAGCGTTGCCGCGGCGATCACGCCCCCGGTCGCCGACCACCTCACTGAAGCGGTGGAGCGGGCCGAGCGGGGGGGCTACGACGCCTTGGTTGTACGGCTCGACACACCGGGGGGCCTCGATACGTCGATGCGCTCGATCGTCCGGAGCTTCCTCGCGGCGCGGGTTCCGGTCATCGTCCACGTGGCCCCCTCCGGCGCTCGGGCCGCCTCTGCCGGGGCCATCCTCACCTTCTCGGCACACGTCGCCGCCATGGCGCCGGGCACCGCGATCGGGGCCGCCACTCCAGTCGATCTCCATGGGGGAGACGTCGGTGACAAGGTCATCAACGACGCCGCCGCACTAGTCGAGTCGATCGCCCGCCAGCGAGGGCGAAACGTCGAGTTCGCCGTCGACACGGTGCGTGGCGCTCGCTCGGCCGCCGCCGATGAGGCGGCCGAGATCGGAGCGGTGGACCTCGTTGCCGGTCCCCTCTCGGAACTGCTCCGCCAGGCCGATGGCCGCATCGTCAGGTTGGGACCGGAGGGGCAAGAGGTGGCCGTCCGCTCCGCCGGTGCGAGTGTGGAGGAGTTCGACATCAGTTTGTTTCGGCGCATCCAGCAGGCTCTGGCCGATCCGAACCTGGCCTTCATCTTCATGTCCCTCGGGACGCTGGGCCTCGTCTACGAGCTCGCCAGCCCGGGCGTGGGGGTCAGTGGAGCGCTCGGGGTGATGTTCGTGCTCCTCGGCCTCTTCTCTCTGTCGGTGCTGCCGGTGAACGTGGTCGGGTTGCTGTTCCTGCTTCTCGCCGCCGTGCTGTTCGTCGCCGAACTCTTCGCGCCCGGCATCGGCGTGTCGGCGGCGGGCGGTGCCCTGGCGCTGGCGCTCGGTGCTGTCTTCCTGTTCCGTGACGTGCCCGGCGTCGGCGTGAGCGTGGGCGTCCTGGCGCCCGTGACCGTCACCATGGGCGGGGCCGTGGTCCTGGCCGGCCGCCTGGCCGCCCGCTCGGTACGGGCCGCCCCTACCAGCGGCACCGAGTCCTTTGTCGGGCGCACGGCCAGCGTGCGGCGCGCCGACGGAAAACGGGGCCAGGCCTTCCTCGAAGGGGCGTGGTGGAACGTTCGCAGCGCTGACGCCGAGCTCGAGGTGGGAGCCGACGTGCGCATCGTCGACGTCGAGGGGCTCGACCTCGTGGTCGCGCCCCTGCCCAAGGATCCGTCCTGCAAGGAGGAAAACCATGAATGAACAACTGCTCTACGGCATCGGCGCGGCAGCCCTGCTGCTGCTCATCCTCATCATCGCCGCTGTGCGGATCGTCAACGAGTACGAGCGGGGTGTGATCTTCCGCCTCGGGCGCGTCTCAGGTGCGAAGGGTCCCGGCCTGTTCTTCATCATCCCGATCATCGACAAGATGGTGAAGGTCAACCTCCAGACGGTGACGGCGGACATCCCACCTCAGGACGTGATCACCAAGGACAACGTCACCGTCCGGGTCAACGCCGTCACGTACTTCAACGTCGTCGATCCCGTACGCGCCGTTGTCGCCATCCAGAACTACCAGTACGCCACGTCTCAGGTAGCCCAGACGACGCTGCGCAGCATCCTGGGCCAGGTGGACCTCGACGACCTGCTCATCAAGCGGGACGAGATCAACCAGCAGCTCCAGCGGATCATCGACGACCTGACCAACCCGTGGGGGGTCAAGGTCACGCTCGTCGAGGTGAAGGACGTCGAGCTACCCGAGTCGATGCGCCGGGCCATGGCCCGCCAGGCCGAGGCGGAGCGGGAGCGGCGAGCGAAGGTAATCCACGCCAAGGGTGAGTTCGAGGCGGCGGAATCGCTAGGGAAGGCTGCTGCCGTGCTCGAGGCCCGACCCGGGGCCATGCAGCTTCGCACCTTGGCCACGATGGTCGACGTCGCCGCGGACCGGAATTCGACGCTGATCTTTCCGCTGCCGGTCGAGCTGTTGCGGTTCTTCTCAGCACTGTCGGACGGTCACCAAGGGACGGCATCCCGAACCTCATAGCGAGCCGACGCAAATCAGAACCGATGCGAGGAGTTGAGGCCATCGCGCCCCGGGAGACGTTCAGTTCGTCATCCAACCGCAACGTCAACGAAGCGGGATCGCGAGGACACCGGCGGATGATTTGCCCAGCACGACGTTCGGGGTGATCGAGGAGGAGGGCGGTGGCTACGGCCGCTACAAGGTCGTCGCGCGCGCTCTCTGGTGCGAGCCCCGTTGCCGGACCCACGAGTTGAGGAGGGTGTGAGATGTACCTCGGGTATACGGATCCCGGAACCGGGAGCCTCCTGGTTCAGGTGGCAGTGGCAGGCGCGGCCGGCCTCGCTGTCGCGGCGAAGCTGGGGTGGCAGCGTACGACGCAGCGCTGGCGCAACCGGAGCGTCGCCTCGACGAGCGAAGACCGTGGGGCGGCGAGGGTGACTCGCAGTTGAAGCTGCAGGCCGCACGAGACGGGTTCCACCTCGAACCCGCAAGCTTTCGCGACCCCGACGCCCACGTCATCTACAGCGAAGGAAACCGCGTCCT
>JALZEC010000449.1 GCA_030862235.1 Actinomycetota bacterium
CGCCCAGGGTGGCCCGGCGCGGGCACTACTCACCGTCGTGCGCCCTCTGGATGGCCGGAGTGCGAGGGACGCTGCCCGACGCGGCAGCCCACCACAACATCCACTTCGGAGCAGCTTGGGAAGGGGCGTTCGAAGCGCTGATGAAGCGGGGCGTGCTCATGCCCGACCCGTCCATCCTGGTGAGCAGCCCCACGTTTGGTGACCCGTCCCTCGCTCCCGAGGGCTGCATCACGCTCTACTGCCTCGAACCGACGCCCAACCTGGACGGCCAGGTGAACTGGAAGCGGGAGCGGTCCTGGTGCCGCGAGCGGTTGATCCAGCTGGTCGCGTCGTACGGCTACCCGACGGACGACGTCGTCGTCGAGCGTTTCCTCGACCCCACCGACTGGGAGCGGCAGGGCATGGAACGGGGCACCCCCTTCGCCATCGCCCACAATTTCTTCCAGACCGGCCCGTTCCGACCCAACAACGTGGACAAGCGGGTGCCGGGGGTCGTGTTCGTCGGCTCCAGCACCCTGCCCGGGGTGGGCGTGCCCATGGTCCTGCTCTCGGGGAGGTTGGCGGCCGAGCGGGTCGACCGCGTGCCCGTCAAGTGACTGTTCCCACCCTCGAAGAGTCGTACGAGCGCTGCCGGCAGCTGAACCGCAAGTTCGGGCAGTCCTACTACGCGGCCACGTACCTGCTCCCGGTGGTCAAACGCCACCACGTCCACGCCCTGTACGGCTTCTGCCGCTATGCCGACGACATCGTTGACAGTGTTGGTAGCCCCGGCTCGACCGTCACTGTCGAGGAACGCCGCAGGGCCCTCGCCGACTTCGGGGACCGGTTCTTCGCCGACCTCGCTCGCGGGCGCTCCGATGACCTCGTCCTCAAGGCCGTGGTCCACACGGTCAAGGCGTTCGACCTCGACCCCGACTGCTTCCGGCGGTTCCTCCGCTCGATGGCGATGGACTTCGACACCGAGACGTACGAGACGTTCGACGACCTGCTCGTCTACATGGACGGATCGGCGGCGGTGATCGGCGAGATGATGCTCCCCATCCTCGAGCCGACGTCGCCCGAAGCCTTCGGCCACGCCCGCGACCTGGGGATCGCCTTCCAGCTGGCCAACTTCTGGCGGGACGTGAACGAGGACCTCGACCGCGGACGGGTCTACATTCCCCAGGAGGACATCCGGAAGTTCGGGGCCGACCCGTGGCAGCGGCGCGTTACCCCCGAGTGGTGCGCCCTCATGGCTTTCGAGATCGCCCGCGCCCGGCGCTACTGCGAGTCGGGGGACGTCGGCATCGCCCTGCTCCCGCCTTCGTCGGCCCGCTGCATCCGAGGGGCCCGCCTCCTCTACTGCGGGATCCTCGATCAGATCGAGGCCGCCGGTTACGACGTGTTCAGCCAGCGGGTGCAGGTCCCCACCTGGAAGAAGCTGGCGGTGGCCGCCCGCATCTCCCGGCCGGCGGCGGGAGCGGGCGCCTCGCCCTGCGGCTGCTGACAACCATGCGTGAAGCGCAGGCCCCCCGCACCCCGACCGCTGACCCGCCGTCGTGGGTCGCGCCCCCTCCGCGCCGGCGCCTGTCCCGCTCCACCCGCCGCAAGCTGGTCGCCCTGGCCGTCATCGTGCCCGTGCTCGGCGTGGCCTTCGTCTGGGCGGGCCGCTATTGGGTGAGCGACGTCGACCCGGACGAGGCGCTCACCCGGTTCTGGGCCGCCGGCCCCGCCGCCGCCGAACCGGTTCCCGGCCTGCCCGTCCCCGGCGTGTATCGGTATCGCACAACGGGTGGGGAGCGGATCTCGTTCCTCGAGTACCGCCGGGACTACAGCGACATCACCACTCGGATCGTCACCCGGCGCGGCTGTGGCGTGCGGGAGGAGCACTGGTTCCTCGTCCAGCACCTCGAGTACTACGACCGCTGCGGCGACGCCCTCCCGGCCTACGGCACCGACATCGCCTACTGGTGGACCCATGGCACGCAGGACTTCCGCTGCGAGCCAGGGGGCTCGTTCGACATGGCCGGGCGCGTGCGGGGCGACCGGGTGACGTGGCAGTGCGCCGACGAGGACACCCGAGCGGCCCAGGTCACGGAGTACCTCGCCGACGAGGACTTGACCATCGACGCTCAGACGATCCGCGCCCGCCACACCCGCTGGACGACCACGTTCTCGGGCGCGACCACCGGCGTGGCCACCGTCGACGACTGGTTCGATCCCGCCACCGGTCTGGTCCTGCGGGAGCGGCGGGCCATCGGTCTGCGGGTCGGCTCCCCGTTCGTGGGCCGGCTCGAGTACGTCGACCAGTCGGAGTTCACCCTGCTGTCTCTCGAGCCGCTCCGCTGACACCGCCGGGGACCTCGCGGCCCTTCCACATCACCGCCCGGCCGGTCCGGGCCCGCCACCAGCTCTCCACGTAGATCGCGGCCAGCGCGACCCGAGCCAGCGGCGCCAGTAGCCCGTAGACCGGGTTCTGGCCGGCCGCCGCCCCACCCCCGGCGCTCACGACCATGATCGGCCAGGGAAACCGACTGGCTATGGGAACGAGAAGGGCGGCCAGGTGGGCGGCGGGGCGGGGGTGGAGGGCGGCCTGGTTCTTCAGCAGGCCCTCCCGGATCTCGGCCCCGGTCCGGTACATCCTGGCCTTGAACAGCCGGGGCCCGAGGCGGGGGTCGTGCCCCGTCAAGACCCGTGCCAGGTCCCGGTCGTCCACCGGTGATCCCCGGACCGCCGGGTGGCCGTGTCCGCCCACCGCCTCGTAGTGGTCCCGCCGGACGAGGAAGCACTGCCCGCTGGCGAAGCCCGGCGGGAGCCCCTCCTGCACCAGGACGAGGCCGAGCTCGGGCAGG
>JALZEC010000464.1 GCA_030862235.1 Actinomycetota bacterium
CGCCCAGGCGGGTACCCGCCGGCGCCAGCTCGGGAGGAGCGGTCCCGTGGGCCCCTGATCGGCGGGATCGTCGCCGTCGTGGTCGTCGTCGTCGTGATCGTGGTCGCCCTGGTGGTGGCGTCGGGAGGGAGAGACGACGAAGACGAAGAGGTGGTCGGTCCCAACCCGACGGTCACGACCACCCTCGTGGTCGACCGGCCGCAGATCCCGGCCGAGACCTTGTTCTCCGTGCCCGGGTACACGTTCACCGAGCTCCCGTCCGGCGCGTTGGAGGTGGCCCGGAGCCCGTTCGACTCGGTGCCCGAGCTCGAGGGCATGCTCATCGACCTGTCCGGGCGGAGCGTGGTCCGCAACGGCAGCCCGGTGGGTGGGGCGCTGGTGTACCAGTTCACGTCGCGGTTCACGTCCATCCCCGAGCACACCGAGGACTTCTTCGCCGGGTTCACGGGGCTCGCCGCCGAGTCGGAGGACATCACCGTCGACGGCCATCCCGGCGTGTACTACGAGGTAGGGAGGACCACGCTCGTCGGGGTGGTGGTGCTCAAGGGGAACGTGGCCGTGCTCGTGCAAGGCCCGCCGTCCACCCCCCGGAGCCGGCTCGAGCAGGTCGCGTCCGGGCTCCTGCAGAACGTGCCCTGACCGCGCCCCTCAGGACGGCAGGGGCAGCTTGCGCACGGTGTCGCCCACCCGCACGGTGCCTCCCCTGACGACTCGGGTGTTCACGCCCCGGAGGCGGAGCCGGCGGCCGGCGGGCGAGTTGACGAAGCGGAGCGCATCGCGGCCGAAGCGGCCGGCGAACTTGTGGCAGCCCAGGTGGGGCTCGGGCGAGATCTCCACGATGGCGGCGTCGGGCCCGTGCCCGAAGGCGAGGCGGGTGCCGGGGGGGAGGTTGGCCTCGCTCAGGTCGAGATCGACGTACAGCTGGTCGCCGGCCAGGCACCACCGATCGGGGTGGCGGGCCACCAGGGCGGCCACCCGGGCGTTCATGAGGAGCACCTGCTTGCCCGGGTGGGGGGAGTGGTCGGGCGTGGAGGAGGTGGGGCGGACACGCCAGTTGTCGCCCACCAGGCCGTGGTCGGGATGGATGATCCCCTCGTCAACGACCTCGCGGGCGTCCTCGGCCGGCCGGCGGGCGATCAGCTCGAGGCGGCCGTGGTCGGCAGGAGCGTGGCGGATGTGGTCGAGGCCCGCCTCCAGCTCGGCTCGGGACGCCTGCTCCACGCGTTCAGCCTGCACCGTCGCATTATCCCCGGCCAGCGCTTTTCCGGGCGACCCCGCGCCTCGTGACGAGCGAGGCGAGCGTGGCGAGCGTGGCGAGCGAGGCGAGCGAGAAGGGCGACGTCAGTCTTCGGGTTCGAGCACGAGGCGGTTCGAGCCCGAGGAGATCTCGACCTCCGGTCCCCGCCGGCCCTCGTTCACCCGCACCTCGACGATGGCATCGCTCTCGGCCCACTCGTCGAGCAGCTCCAGGGCGGCGGCGGCGCGGGCCAGGTCCGGGAAGCGGGCCTCGAGGGTGACGGGAACGGCGGCGGCACCGCTGCCCTCACGGGCCAGCACGCAGTCCAGGATGACGGCTCCCTGCCCTTCCTCTGAGAAGAGGAGCTGTCCGACGAGGGGTGCGGTACGAGCCTGCTTTCTCATGGGGGAGATATCGGCAGGTTCGCCGTCCCACTCGACTCAATTTCGGCTCAATCACTCTCCGCGGTCGCGCCCGGCTCGCTCGTCACGACGCCGATGGGGCAGCTGACGCCGGTGCCGCCCAGGCCGCAGTAGCCGTAGGGGTTCCGGGCCAGGTACTGCTGGTGGTAGCCCTCGGCGTAATAAAAGGTGGGGGCTTCCCGGCCTGCGTGGCCTGAACGCATTGGTCGGATCTCGGTGGTGATGGTGCCGTGGCCGGCGGCGGTCAGCATGTCCTGGTAGCCGTGGCGCGACGCCTCGGCCGCCTTGAGCTGGTCTTCGGAGAACGTGTAGATGGCCGAGCGGTACTGGGTGCCCAGATCGTTGCCCTGGCGCATGCCCTGGGTGGGGTCGTGGTTCTCCCAGAAGATGCGAAGGAGCTGGTCATAAGCAATGCGAGCCGGGTCGAAGACGACGAGCACGACCTCGGCGTGGCCGGTGCGCCCGCTGCACACCTCTTCATACGTCGGGTTGGGGGTGAAGCCTCCGGCGTAGCCGACGGCGGTCGTGTAGACGCCCTCTGCCTCCCAGAACTTGCGCTCGGCGCCCCAGAAGCAGCCCATCCCGAAGACGGCCGTCTCCAGGCCCTCGGGGAACGGGGGCTGGAGAGGGTTGTCCTTGACCAGGTGTTTTGCCGGAACCGGCAGAGGGGTGGGCCGGCCGGGCAGGGCCTCGTCCGGGCTCGGCATGCGGGACTTGCGGCTGGCGAACACGCAACCGTCCTTTCGTCGGGGTTGAAGACGGGCACCCTCTGCAACCGCAGCCGGTCAGGCCTGGTTCCCACTGAGGAAAGATTTGCCCGTGGGAATCCTGCCCGAGGACGTGGCCAACGTGCGGGCCGCCTCCGACCTGGTCTCGGTGGCCAGCGAGCACATCGCCCTCAAGCGGGTCGGGCGGCGGTGGGTCGGGTTGTGCCCGTTCCATGCCGAGAAGACGCCCTCGTTCTCCGTCAACCAGGAGGAGGGCCTGTACTACTGCTTTGGGTGCGGCGCCAAGGGGGACGTCATCACGTTCGTGCGGGAGGTCGAGCACCTGGACTTCGCCGGCGCGGTGGAGCGGCTGGCGGCACGGGCCGGAATCCCCCTGCGGTACGACGACGCCGCCGTGTCCGCCGAGCGGCACCGGCGGGCAACGTTGGTAGAGGCGCTGCGCCGCGGCGTGGACTGGTACCACGATCGCCTGCTGTCGGCGCCCGACGCCGCCCCCGCCCGCCACTACCTCCGAGCCGAGCGCGGCTACGACGGCG
The DNA here is from genome assembly GCA_030862235.1 of Actinomycetota bacterium. GTDB lineage: Bacteria > Actinomycetota > Acidimicrobiia > Acidimicrobiales > AC-14 > JALZEC01. Next base: position 2,924 of record JALZEC010000464.1, read on the forward strand.
AGGTCGTGCGCAAGTACCGGCTGGGATGGGCGCCCGAGGGGGGGGACACGCTGGCTCGGGCCCTCCGCCTGCCCGACGACGTCCTGCGCGACTCGGGGCTGGGGTTCGTCAACGCCCGCGGCCGCCAGCAGGACGGGATGCGGGGGCGGGTGGTGTTCCCCATCTTCGACGTGCGAGGGGACCCGGTGGCCCTCGGCGGCCGGGCCCTCCCCGCGGGGCCACCGCCGAAGTATCGGAACTCCCCCGAGACACCTCTCTATAAGAAGAGCCGGACGCTCTACGGACTCAACTGGGCCAAGGGGCCCATGGTGAAAGAGGGGGAGGCGGTGGTGTGCGAGGGCTACACCGACGTGATCGCCCTCCACCGGGCGGGCGTGGAGCAGGCGGTGGCGACGTGCGGGACTGCCTTCGGGGAGGACCACGTCCACCTGCTGAAGAACTTCGCCCGCCGGCTGGTGCTGGCTTACGACGCCGATGCCGCCGGGCAGACGGCGGCCGAGCGGGTGTACGAGTGGGAGCGGCGGTACGAGATCGACGTGGCCGTGGCCGACCTGCCCGCGGGGGAGGACCCGGCCGACGTGGGCCGGCGGAACCCGGGCGAGCTGCGGGAGGCGGTGTCGGGGGGCCGGCCCTTCCTCGCCTTCCGGCTGGCGCGGGTGCTGGCCGCGGCCGACGTC
>JALZEC010000465.1 GCA_030862235.1 Actinomycetota bacterium
CCGTTCGGCCTCGTTGTGCCGCTCCTCCACGCTTCCTTCCCCGCAAGGATCACCGGTGGCTGAACCGGTGCCCCCGCACACTTTGTGAATTCACGCGCAACCTACGCGTTGGGCCCAAAGCCCGCAACACGCTAGTCCTCCTCGGTATGGACCCGTCCAGCCCGCCCGCACGGGTTCACGGCGCGGGGTTGCGGCGCCTCACTGGCGCCCTCCCGTTGGCCCCATTCCCACTGGTGGCCTGCGGCACCGGCGGCAGTTCTTCGGCGTGGGCGAGGGGGGCCCGCGGCGCGGCCCGGGGCCACACGGCGGCGTCGGCGTCCAGGTCGTCGATCCCCTGCGGCTGGCGGATTCCGGGGTGGAACAGGGTGAACAGAACGACGGCCAGGGCAATCACGGCCAGCGGGACGAGCGCGTTGCCCTGGTTCGTGTAGGTGGGGACGAGCACGACGGCGGAGAGGATGGCCGTCCACGTCCAGAGGATGAGGACCGAACGCTTCGGGCCGTGGCCAAGGCGCATGAGCCGGTGGTGGAGGTGCTCCTTGTCCGCCTCGTGCAGGGCCACCCGTTTGACCGTCCGGCGGACGATGGCGAAGGCGGTGTCCACGAACGGCACCCCCAGGATGAAGAACGGGATGACCAGGGGGGCGAAGAAGAAATAGGTCTGCCCGCTGAACTGGTCGGCCGTGCGCCCACCCACGGAGATGGTGGCGGCCGCCATCAGCAGCCCGAGGAGCAGGGCGCCGGCGTCGCCCATGAACACCTTGGCCGGGTGGAAGTTGTGGGGCAGGAAGCCGACGCAGAGGCCGGCGGTGATGGCCACGGCCACGGGGGCGATGGTCCCGGTGTCGAGCAGGCCGACCTCCAACAGGCGGTCGGCGTACAGGAACATCGCACCGGCGGCGATCGCCACCACTCCGGCGGCCAGGCCGTCCAGGCCGTCGATGAGGTTGACGGCGTTGGCCATCCCGACGACCCACAGCACGGTCAGCAGGAAGCTGAGGTCGGGCGAGAGGACGATGAAATCGGCGAACGGGATGCGGAAGTAGAAGAGCGTGACCCCGAACAGGCCGAGGACCGACCCGGCCAGCACCTGGCCCGCGACCTTCGCCGGAGCGGACACTTCCCGCAGGTCGTCGAGAACGCCGACAGCCAGGATCACCAGGGCGGCGAGCACCAGGCCCAGCGGTTCGGACGAGTTTTCGAAGATGGGACGGAAGTCGGGCAGGAAGTAGGCCACGGCCATGGCGGCCAGGAACCCGGCGAGCATGGCCACGCCCCCCAAGGTGGGGGTGGGCCGCTGGTGGACCCGGCGCTCGTCGGGCTTGACCACGGCCCCGATGCGGATGGAGAGCCGCCAGACGGCGGGAGTCAGGACGTAGGTGACGACGAGGGCGACAGTGAAGACGATCCCGTAGGAGACGAGCACGCTACGACCGCCCCGCCACGCCGGGCCGTCAGTCCGGGTACGGCGTGAACTTGGAGCAGAGAGTCGCCGCTGCCTCCCGCACCTCGGCCAGGGCGCCGTCGTCGTCACGGTCGCGCAGCGCCCGGCCGATGAGGCCGGCGATCTCCGCCATCTCCGGTTCGCCCATGCCGGCGGTGGTGACGGCGGGAGTGCCGATGCGAAGGCCACTGCAAACGAACGGCGATCGGGGATCGTTGGGGATCTGGTTCTTGTTGAGGGTGATGCCCGCCTTGTCGAGCACCTCCTGGGCCACCTTGCCCGTGAGCTCAGGGTCGAACGGCCGCAGGTCGACGAGCATCAAATGGTTGTCAGTGCCTCCAGAGACCAGGCGGAACCCCTCGCCCTCGAGGGCCTGGGCCAGGGCCTTGGCGTTGCGCACGATCTGCTCGGCGTACGTCCGGAACGTGGGTTGGGCCGCCTCGCGGAAGGCGACCGCCTTGGCCGCGATCACGTGCATGAGCGGGCCGCCCTGGAGACCGGGAAAGACGGCCTTGTCGATGGGTTGGGCGAGGTCGGCCTTGCAGACGATCGCCCCCGCCCGTGGCCCACGCAGCGTCTTGTGCGTGGTGAAGGTGACAACATCGGCGTACGGTACGGGCGACGGGTGGACGCCCCCGACGATCAGCCCGGCGATGTGGGCGGCGTCGAACAGGAACGTCGCCCCCACCTCGTCGCAGATCTCGCGGAACGGCAAGGGGTCGATGGTGCGCGAGTAGGCCGTCGCTCCGGCGATGATCATCTTCGGCCGCTCGGCGCGGGCGATGTCCCGGATCTGGTCGTAGTCGAGCCGCTCGTCGCCGTCGCGCACGCCATAGGACACGACCCGGTACAGCTTGCCGGTG
>JALZEC010000030.1 GCA_030862235.1 Actinomycetota bacterium
GGCCCAGCGGTCGCTGACCTGCGGGCCTACGACTCCGACTCCTTGGGCTCCCGCTCACGACGCCGGAGGATCCACGTGGCCACGGCCATGGCAATCACCACTCCGCCGAGCACGCCGATCTTCAACGCCAGCTCGCTCGGTTTCTCGAGCTTGATGCGGAACGTGGCCAGGACCACGATCTCCTTGATGGCGGCCAGGATGCCGACCAGGAGGAAGGGCTCGGCCACCAGGTAGTGCTTGTCGATGGCGGTGCGCGTGGCGCTGAGCAGCTCGACCAGGATGAACACGATGAGGAGCGAGTCCATGGCGGCCTCGGTCGCTTTGGCCACGCCCTTGCCCATGTCGTCGAACAGTTGGAAGATGGCATGCCCGAGCACGAGGAACGCGCCCCCCACCAGGATCACAGCGGTGACGGCGTAGATGATGTCCTCGAGGATGTGGAGGCCGACAGAGGTCACCCGGGCGACGGCGTCTTCGTGCGCGGCGCCCTTCTCGGCCTTCTGCTCCGACTTGACGTCGCCCTCCGACTTCTGGTCCCTGCCATCCGTCGCCCGGTCCTCGCCGCCCTTCGCCTGGTCGTCGCCGCCCTTGGTGTAGTCTTCGCCGCCCTTCGCCTGGTCCTCGCCGACGGTCTGCTCCCGCTCGCTCGTCGGCCGCTTGGTCTGCTCGCTCACGCCACCTCCGGTCGGGTTCCGACCTCTGATGCTAAGGGGCGGGCGGCGGGTAGGCACGCTCTCGTGGCTGCCACCCGACCATCACCCCGGCGGGACGCTGCCCTCACCGAGACTCCGGAGGGCCTGTTCTACTCGGACGGGTTCGTGACCGAGGAGGAGGAGCGGGACCTGGTGGCGAGGCTCGACGGGGCGGCGTTCGAAGAGGTGCGGATGCACGGGCAGGCCGCCCGCCGGACGGTGGTGCACTTCGGGTTCCGATACGACTACGAGGGGTGGAAGCTGCTGGCAGCCGAGCCGATGCCCGACTGGCTCGGGTGGCTGCGTGACCGGGCGGCGATGCTGATCGGCCTCGACCCGGAGGAGTTCGCCGAGATCCTTGTCACGCGTTACCCGCCGGGAGCCGGGATCGGCTGGCACCGGGACGCGCCACTGTTCGGGCCCAAGGTGGTTGGTGTGTCGCTCCTCGGAGCGTGCACGCTGCGGTTCCAACGGCGCGTGGGGGATGAGCGGCGGGTCTTCGCCCTTGGTCTCGCCCCGCGCTCGGTCTACGTCCTGGCCGGGGCCGCGAGGTGGACGTGGCAACACTCCATCCCCGCCACCAAGAGCCTGCGCTACTCGGTCACATTCCGCACGCTCCACCACCGCGAGGCTTCCCTGGCCTAGGTTCCCCGCAATGAAGGCGCGCCGTTCGCCGCCCTCGGGCCACGCAGGCCGGACGGCGACGTCGAACTTCGGTGTGTCCCGCCGGGAGAGCCACGACGCCACCGGGTTCTACCAGCGCTTTTCCCCTCCGGAGCTCTCGGGCGACGACGCCGTCCTGCCCCCCGGCCCGGTGGCCCAGCCGTTCGTCTGCGGTGACGCCCGCTCGATGGACACCATCGAGGACGGGTCGGTCGCGCTCGTCGTCACGTCGCCCCCGTACTTCGCGGGCAAGGCGTACGAGGAGGAGCTCGACCGAGAGGGGGTGCCGTCCTCCTACCTGGAGTACCTCGAGCTGCTGCGGGACGTGTTCGCCGAGTGCCGCCGCACGCTCGAACCGGGGGGACGCATCGCCGTCAACGTCGCCAACCTCGGGCGCAAGCCCTACCGGAGCCTGTCCGCCGACGTCATCCGGATCCTCCAGGACGACCTGGGCCTGCTCCTACGGGGAGAGGTGATCTGGCGGAAGGCGGAGGGAGCGACAGGCTCGTGCGCCTGGGGCTCGTTCCGCAGCGCCGCCAACCCTGTTCTGCGGGACCTCACCGAGCGGGTGATCATCGCCAGCAAGGGGCGGTTCGACCGGGCCCGATCGGTGAAGCGGCGGGCGCTCGAGGGCCTGCCCCACGAGAGCACCCTCATGACCGACGACTTCCTGACCCTGACCCTCGACGTCTGGGACATCCCGGCCGAGAGTGCCCGCCGCGTCGGCCATCCCGCCCCCTTCCCGGTCGAGCTCCCCGAGCAGCTGATCCGGCTGTACACGTTCAGGGGCGACCTGGTGCTGGATCCGTTCATGGGGAGCGGGTCCGCCCTGGTGGCCGCCGCCCGCCTGGGCCGCCGTTACGTGGGCTACGACCTCGATCCGGAGTACGTGGCCACCGCCCGTCGGCGGGTCGCCGAAGAGGGGGCGGGAGAGGCGCCCATAGCCGATCGAGACGCCCGGGGGGCGACGCAACTGGCCGAGGACGTGTTGACCGCGGCCGGCTTCACTGTGACCGGCCGCGCCGTGCGGGTTCCGAAGACGGGCGTGACCGTCAGCTTCGTGGCGACGGACGCCGACGGCGCGAGCTGGCTGTTTGACGTGGCCGGTCCCTTCACGAGCCACCACGGCGGCATGGCGCGCCTCGAGACCGTCTGGCGGTGCCTGGGCCGGGCGCACGCCCTCCGCGGCCGCCAGCAGGCGGGCCCGACCACGCCCCTCGTATTCCTCACCACCCGGCTGCCAGCCCGTCCGGGCGAGGGCGACACCGCCTTGCGGGCGGCGGGGCCCGAGGCCTTCTTCGACGCCGTGGACGTGTTGTCGGCGGACGGGCGGGCCCGCCTCGAGCTGTACGCCAAGGGCGGGTGCACCCGCCATCCACACCTCGGGTTCTGGACGGTTGCCGAGCTGGCGCCGTGGCGGGACTCGATGGCGAACGGCACGTCGCCGGCCCGCCCCCTGCACGCCGAGGAGCCGGGCTAAACAGACGAGGTGACCAAGGCTCGTCGCCTGCTGCCGCCGCCGCTCCTCGTCCTGACCCTGCTCGCCGCCTGTGGCCGCAGTGGCGGAGGAGGCGGAGCAGAGGTGGGGACGGGCGCCACCAGCACCTCTCCCGCGACCGAGGAGTCGACCGCCCCGGCTCCGCCGACGCCGGCTCGCCGGACCCGCAGGGCTCCAGCCAGGCCGCCCCTGACGTGGCGCGGGCCCGGGCCAGGCTCGTCGAGGTGGCCAGTGTCAGCCAACCCACGGCCATGGCCGTTCGCCCCAACGACGACGCGATCTACGTGACCGAGAAGACGGGCCGGGTGCGGCGGATCCCGAGGGGCCAGACCGCCAACCCGGGTGCGGCCGAGTCGTCGGCCGTGCTCGACCTCTCCGGTCGGGTCTCCACCGGCTCTGAGCAGGGCCTGCTCGGCCTCACGTTCTCGCCCGACGGCTCCCGGCTGTACGTCGATTACACCGACCGCGCCGGCGACACCCACGTCGTCGAGTACCCGTTCCGCGAGGGCCGGGCCGACGCCGACGGCGCCCGGGAGCTGCTGTTCGTCGACCAGCCGTTCGCCAACCACAACGGCGGCCAGATCCTGTTCGGTCCCGACGGGAAGTTCTACATCTCCCTGGGGGACGGGGGGAGCGGCAACGATCCCAACAACCGGGCCCAGAACCTGGGCGACCTCCTGGGCAAGATACTGCGCATCGACCCGCAGGCGTCAGGCAGCTCCCCGTATACCGTCCCGCCGGACAACCCGTTCGTGGGTCGCTCGGGCGCCCGTCCCGAGGTCTGGATGTACGGGCTGCGCAACCCGTGGCGGTTCACCTGGGACCGCCAGACGAAGGACCTCTGGATCGCCGACGTGGGCCAGAACCGGCGGGAGGAGATCGACTTCCTGCCCGCCGGCAGCCCATCGGGGGCCAACTTCGGCTGGCCCCTCCTGGAGGGGACGGCCCGGCTCAAGGGCAGCAACCCCCCAGGCGGGATTCTCCCGATCTTCGAGTACGGCCGCGACGACGGGTGCTCGGTGACGGGCGGCTACGTCTACCGGGGCTCGAGGGTGCCGTCGCTGCGGGGCATCTACGTCTACGGGGACGCCTGCACGGGCACGGTGTGGGGGCTCACCCAGTCGGGCGGCGAGGCGACCGGCCAGCAGGAGCTCACCCTGGACGGCCTGGCGGAGGCGACGGGCCGCTCCGGCTTCTCGATCTCGTCCTTTGGCGAGGACGGGGCCGGAGAGCTCTACCTACTGAGCCTCGGCGGAGGTGTGTACCGCTTCGACCCGGCGTAGGGTCGCGCCATGGCCGACGGGGCGAACGAACCCTTTCGCGACCTGATGCTGGCCTCGTTCGTCAACCTGGCCAACACCGGTGCCATCGGTGAGCTGGGTGTGTCGCTCATCATCGGGAACGGCTGGGTGAGCGGGCAGCTGGTGGGGGCCAGGGCGTGGTTCGAGGGCCTGGCCCGCTCACTGGACGAAGCGGGCACCGGCGACTTCGGAGACGTCATCCGCATGCTGGGGGCTCAGGTCTACCCCTCGGAGTCGGAGCGGGAGGCGGCCGGCGAGCCGGAGGCGGACACTGGCCTGCCCGGCTTCTTGCACCTGCGGGAGGCGCAGGTGGTCGGGTCGGACGGGCGGCCGGTCCCGTCCCGCGGGGCGTACGTCCGGGTCCGGCTGGAGGAAGTGGCGGGGTGGATGCTGGGTCGCATCGCCCCCGTGGGCTACCAGCCGCCGCCGCCGGCGGTGTGACGCTCGAGCCCGACTACGTCGAGTTCCTGACCGACGATCTCACTCCCGCGCTGGCTCGCATGGCCGAGCTGACCGAGCGCCAGGAGGGGTGGATCAACTTCGAACCGGCGGTGAACACCGACGACCTGCCGCCGCCCCGTACCGGACTGGCCGGCCTGATCACGGGCCTGGGGCCGGACGTCCCGGTCGCCACCTGGACGCCGGGGGTGCGACTGGCGGCGACCGGGGCGGGCTCGGGCACCCGACCGCGGGGTCGGCCGCACCCGCCCAACATCGGGGTCCACCACGGCGCCGGTCCCGGCGCTCGCGCCCGCTTGGACGCCGCCCGCCACCCGGTTCCCGAGGGATGGGTCGTCCTCCAGGACCATTCGAAACGAGGGCTGGTGGTCGCCGTGCCCCAGGCCGTCGCCCACGCCGACGTCCTGGGATGGCTGCTGCGGGCGGCCGCCCTCCTCTCGACCGTCCCCCTCGACCGGGAGTGGCGGGCGGCGGTGTACCTCCGCAGCCGCTAGTCGACGCCGGCCATCGTCTCGGTGATGAGGAAACCGAGCACGCCGCCCAGGCTCTGGGCGCGAGCGAAGGCTTCCCGCTGGCGCGACGCCCCGTTGCCCCGGGCCAGCGTCCGCTTCACGAGGGAGGACACCTCCTCCCAGTCCCCCAGCTCTTCCAGAGCCGGGCGCACGTGGTCCAGCAGGCTGGCCACGACCTCGGCCGCCGGCCGGCTCCGCCCCGCTTCCACGTCCACCAACGTGTCGTCCAACCCGAAGCGGCCGGCTCGCCACTTGGCCACCTCGACCAGCTCCCCGCGCACCGGCTGCAGCGGCTCGCCGGCGATGACCTCGGCGGCGGCGGTGCAGGCCAGCCCTCGCGTGAGACCGGCGAGCATGACCGACTCGTCGAGGGTGAGACAGGAGTCGGCGATCCGGAACTCGAGGGTCTCGTAGCGGACTGACGGCCGGACGTCCCAGTAGAGGAATGAGGCGTCCCGGAGGGCCCCCGCCGCCACGAGCTGCTCGATGAGGTCGTCGTAGGCGGCCCGGGAAGCGAGCGGTTCGGGCATCCCCGTCAGAGGCCACTGTTGCCAGACCTGCGTCCGGTAGGAGGCGTAGCCGGAGTCGACGCCCATCCAGAACGGGGAGTTGGCGGTCAGGGCCAGCAGCGGGCTCAGCCAGATCCGAACCCGGTTGAGGACCTGGATGGCCAGGTCCGGGTCCGGGATCCCGACGTGGACGTGGCTCCCGCACACGAGCTGCTTGCGCGCCGTGAGCTGGAACTCCTCCTCCAGCAGGCGGTACCGGTCCTTGGTCGGGTTGATCTGCTGGTCCTGCCAATGGGCGCTGGGGTGGGTGCCGGCGGCGACCACCTGACAGCCGACTGCTTCGGCGGCGGCGGCAACGTCCCGCCGGAGGTGAACGAGCTCCGTCCGGAGCTCGCCCAGGCTCGAGCAGACCCGGGTTCCCGTTTCGATCTGTGAAAGGTTGAGCTCGGCCGTCACCCTCTCGCCGAGGACGTCCTTCGCCTCCGGCAGGACCCGCTGGGCTTTGGAGCGAAGCTCGCCCGTGCCGGCGTCGACGATGAGGAACTCCTCTTCCACCCCGAGGGTCAGGTTCAGATCCACGTGTCAGTACCCTGCCTGTCTCGCACCCAGCCTCCCGGTCTCTCCGACCCGTCAGGTCTTTACCCGGTTCGGCTTCACGGCATCGGCCTCTGGTAGATGCGGCGGACGATCTCCTCGATCGGCAGGTCCTCGATGGTGAGGTCACGGACGGGCGCCTGAGCCGCCACCTGAGCCAGGATCGCCGCCGCGGTGTGCTCAGCCCGGCGGAAGCGGAGCCACTGCCGCGGTCCGTCCGTCCTGATCAGTTCGGTGCCGGGCACGGCGAGGGCCGGGCCGGGCTGCTCGAGCTCGACGACCAGGATGCGCTCCCCGCCGTGGCGGTTGCGGATCTCGGCGACCGTGCTGTCCTCGATCAGCCGGCCATGGTCGATGATCAGCAGTCGCCCGCACAGCCGCTCGACGTCGACCAGGTCGTGGGTGGTCAGGAGGACGGTCACACCCCGCTCCCGGTTCAGGGTGATGAGACAGTTGCGGACGGCCTCCTTGCTGACCAGGTCGAGCCCGATGGTCGGCTCGTCGAGGAACAGGATGTCGGGGTCGTGGAGCAGGGCGGCCCCGAGTTCGCCTCGCATCCGCTGGCCCAGGGACAGCTGGCGCACGGGCGCGTGCAGGAACGGCTCGAGCTCGAGGAGCTTGACCAGCTCGGCGAGGTTGGACCGGTACCGGTCGGCAGGCACGCGGTAGACGTGGCGCAGCAGCTCGAGCGAGTCGCGCAGGGGAAGGTCCCACCACAGCTGCGTCCGCTGCCCGAAGACGACGCCGATCCGCCGGGCGACGGCGACGCGGGTTCGGCTCGGGTCGAGACCCGACACCCGCACCTCGCCCGCGGTCGGCACGAGGATCCCGGTGCAGAGCTTCACCGTCGTCGACTTTCCCGCCCCGTTGGGCCCGATGTACCCGACCATCGAGCCAGCCTCGACGCTGAGCGAGACGCCGTCGACCGCCCGCAGCACCTCGCGGTGACGGCGGATGCGGCCCGCTCGCCGGGCGACGGTGAACTCCTTGACCACGCCCTCCAGCTCGATGACGGCGCTCACGCTCAGCTGCCCGTGCTCCGGTAGTGGCGGACGGCCGTGCCCCAGACGGCCCGACTCACGAGGGCGACGGCGACGGCGACGGCCGGGGCCAAGAAGGCGACCGCCGACGGCGCGCCCATCGGTTCCGGCTTGCCCAACACGTACGCGACCGGGAAGTAGGCGGCGAAGGCCAGCGGGACGAGGAAGGTCGCGACCCGGCGCAGCCAGCGGCCCATGATCTCGAGCGGGTACTGGGCCAGCTGGCAGCCCCCGTAGGTGAAGGCGTTGGCCACCTCCTGGGTCTCGACCGTCCAGAACGACAGGGACGAGGTGATCACCCAGATGGCGCCGAACAGCACCGCCCCCGACGCGATGGCCAGGGGAACCATGGCCGCCCGTCCCAGGCTCCAGTCCACGTCGGCCTTGCTCAGGGCGATGGCCAGGACGAGACCTGCCTGGAGCATCCGGCCGAACCGGCGGAAGGCGAACTCGGTGGCCGAGAGTTGCAGCAGGGGCCAGACCGGCCGCAGCAGGAACCGGTCGAAGGTCCCCGCCTTGATGTGCCGGGAGGCGTACTCCGCCTGGCTGGCGAACACGTCGGCCAGGCCGAAGCTGATCCCGCTGATGCCGTAGAGCAGCGCCACCTCGACCACCGACCAGCCGGCCAGCCCGTCGACCTGCCCGAAGATCACCGCGATCACGGCCAAGTCGAGGCCGGCAGCCACCGCGCTGCTCAGGAAGAGGAGGATGAACGAGGTTCGGTACTGCCAGTCGGACCGCAACTTGGCCCCGACGAGGCGGCGGTACAGGGCCAGCTGGAACCGCAGCTCACCCACCCTGGACCACCACCCGGCGGACGGCCCGGGCCAGCACCAGCCGGGCGAGGCCAGCCAGGACGAACGCCCACACGAGCTGACCCGCGATGGCGCCCGCCGCGGCCAGGCCTGGGTGCTTGCCGAGGAAGATCTCGATCGGGACCTGGACCATCGAGGCGAAGGGCAGAGCCCGAGCGAGGGTCTCGAGCCACGGTGGAAAGAAGACGACGGGGATGAAGACGCCGCTGAAGAACATGGCTACCAGCAGCCCCAAGCTCGTCGGCCCCCGGTCGTCGAGGAGCCAAAAGGCGCTGAGGCTGAGGAGGAACCGCCACCCGAAGGCGACCGCCACCCCGGCGGCGACGCTCACCAGGAACCAGGCGAACGTGGTCAGCGGCGGGAGGCGGAGGTGGAACGCCACCGCCCCGACCACGAAGGGCAGGATCCCGCGGAAGAGCAGGTAGAACGCGGACTTGCCGTAGGCCACCGCCGCCCACCAGGCGTGGAAGTCCACGGGGCGGTACAGGTCGGCGACGACATCGCCCGTCCGGATGCGCTCGGCCATCTCCGGGTCGCCGAAGATCCCCACGGTCATGAGCAGGCCCTGGGCGACGAACACGAACGTCACGGCGTCCGTCGGGTCGAAGCCCCCGACCTCGGCCCGCTCCCC
>JALZEC010000051.1 GCA_030862235.1 Actinomycetota bacterium
CACCGGAGCAGGTGGCGACGCTGGTGACCGACCGCGTCGGCGCCCGGACCATGTCGGCGTCGGTGAGGGACTTCATCGTCGAACGGGCAGAGGGCAACCCGTTCTTCAGCGAGGAGATCGCCTACGCCCTGCGCGACGCCGGCCTTGGCGTCGTCACCTCGGGTGTCTTCCGCGAAGCTGGCGATCCGGGTGCTCTCGGAGCCCAGGCGCTGCCGCACACCCTGGAGGCGGTCATCATGAGCCGCCTGGACCGGCTCCCGGCGCCGGTGGGGCTGACCCTCAAGGTCGCCAGTGTTGCCGGACAGAGCTTCCCGGTCCGTCTCCTCGAAGCAGTACACCCCGTGGCGGCCGATCGGGAACGGGTGGCCTCCCACCTCGAGACGCTGGCTCGCCTCGACTTCGTCGTGCCCGAGCCGGACCAGTCCGAACCGTCGTACCGGTTCAAGCACGCGACCATCCGCGACGCCGCCTACAACGTCCTGCTGTTCGCCCAGCGGCGGGAGCTCCACGCGGCGGTCGCCGGGTGGTTCGAGGAACAGGCGACGCACGACCCAACGCGGCGGTACGCCGTCCTCGCTCACCACTGGCGTCATGCCGACGTCCCAGAGAAGGCCGCCGAGAACCTCGGCCTGGCCGGGGAGGAGGCCCTTCGCACCGGTTCCTACCCCGACTCCATCGGCTTCCTCGAGGACGCGCTGGTCGCCGGATCTGGCTTGGACCCCGTGCGCCGGGCGCGGTGGGAGCGTCTGATCGGCGAGGCCCTGCTGGGCGTGGGTCGGCCGGTCGACGCCCGAGAACACCTGCGGCGGGCTGTAGCGCTCGCCGGATGGCCGGAGCCGAGGTCCAAGGCCGGCTTCGTCCTACGCCTGCTGTCGCACGTCGCAGTGCAGGTCGTCGCCCGTCTCGGGTTCCGGCGGCTCGTCTTCCGCACCCGCGCCTCGAAGGAACAGAACGCCGAGGCGGCCGCTGGCTACGTCCGCCTTGTTGAGACGTATTGGTTGTCTGACAACAGCCTGCCTATGGCCTACGCCGCCCTCGCCGGGCTCAATGTGGCCGAGCGAGGAGGCCCGTCTCCCGACCTGGCCCGGGCATACGCGATCGTCTGCATGGCCTGCGGCAGCGTCCCCTTGCACGCGCTCGCTCGCACGTACGCCCGCCGGGCGCTCGAGACCGCCGAGCGCGTGGGGCAGCTGGAGCCGTTGGCCTACTGCTTGGTGGTTACCAGCGTCTACTCCCTGGGCGTCGGAGACTGGGACTCCGCCAGGGAGCGCCTCGAGCGAGGCCGCCAGATCTTCGAGTCTCTCGGGGACCGACGCTTCGCGAGCTACGCCTTGGCCCTGCTGGGCATGGCCGCCAACGACCAGGGTGACTTCGACGGCGGCATGCGTCTGTTCACAGAGCTGCACGAGCTGGGCGAGCGCGACGGCAGCGTGCAGAACCAGCTGTGGGGGCTGATCGGGCAGGCCGTGGCGTCGCTCCGCCAGGGACGCCCCGACCCCGCGCTGCGCTTCCTCCAAGCCGCCCGGACGCTGCTGTCGGACGAATTGGACCCGATCGACTTCCTGCGCGTGGAAGCCGCGCTCGCCATAGTCCATCTCCGGCGGGGTGATCTCGCGCTCGCCCGCGAAGCGACGATGGCAGGTTGGAAGGCAGTCGAGGCGCGGCCCTCAGTCGCGGCCGTCGGTCTCCTGCAGTCATACTGGCAGCTGAGCGATACGGCCCTCGCCCTCTGGGAGCGCACCGACGACCCCGCGAGCCGCGACCTCGCCCGTCAGATCGGCCGGGAGCTGCGCCGCGGCACGCGCCTCTTTCCTGTCGGTCGTCCACGCGCCAAAGTGAACAAGGGCCTGGGGCTGTGGCTCGCCGGGCGGAGGTCCGCGGCGCGGCGGTCGTGGCGGGCGGGACTGAAGGCCGCCGAGCGGTTGCAGATGCCCTACGAGGCCGCCCGCGCGCACTACGAGATCGGCCGGCACCTGGGTGAAGCGGAGCCCGCTCGTCGTTTCCACCTCGAGCGGGCTGCTGAGCTGTTCCGGGATCTGGGAGCCGAGGACGACGCCGCTCGCGCCACTGGCGCACTGGCCACCACGACGGCGTGAACCCCATAAAACGCGTCGTTTGACCGGCTGTAAGTTCGCGCCGGTCGGGCTCACGGTCGCGAGCCGGTCGGCTCCCTCTGTGTCGGGTTCTGATCGGCGGAGACGGGGACGCTGACCGCGGCGATCGCGGCGTCGATCGCCTCCTCGTAATCAAGTCGTCTTCCCTCGCTGAGCGCCTGAGCGAACACGGCATCGGTCAGGTCGCCGCGGAGTCGTTCCGTGAGCCGGTAGCGCCGCGAGCGATGGGAGCTCTCGACCGGTACGCCGATGGCTTCTCGCAAGCCTTCGGCGGCGCCGAGCAGCGTGGTCGCGATCTGAGGTCGGCCGGTCAGGGCGGCAAGCCGGGCCGCGGCGTCGATCGCGTACGACGAAGGGTAGAAGCCCCTCAGTTTCCGGTGTCGGCTGAGGCTCGACGCCAACAATCGTCCAGCGTCGTCGTGGTGGCCTAGGTGCATTCGGTACTCGGCCACGTTGGTCTCGATCATGGCGTGGTTGAGCTCGTCGGCGAGCTCATCTGCGATCGAGAGCGCCTCCTCGAAGATCGCCCCCGTCGACTTGAAGTCGTCCTCCGCCACCAGGAACCACGTGCGGATGCTCGACGAGGTCGCCTGGCCCCAGCGGTCCCCGCGAGCTCGAAACAACCCGTTCGCCTCCTCGGCCTGCGCGCGGGCCACGTGAACGCCCTCGACGAAGGACGACACGAGACTCAGACCCAACAGCGAGTTCGCCAGCAGGTCGTCGTCGCCTAGCTCCCGGGCGATGGCCACCGCCTCCGTCAGCGCGGGCAAGGAAGTGCTGTACTCGCCCTTCCACATCTCCATGAGCCCCGCGACCGTCAGCAGCCGTGCTCGCCCTCCCCTCGACAGCGGACCCTCGATCTCGAGCGCCTGGCGAGCCCACCACCGACATTCCTCGAGCCGGCCGCTGATCCAACCCAGCAGCCACATCGACCACACGAGTCGAGCCACCTGTTCCGGCTCACCATGATCGGCGTGCCAACGCATGGCGGCGCGGAAGTTGTCAATCTCGCCTGCGCCGCTCCCGATGCTCAGCCGCGCCACCCACGCCGCCTGCTCCGGTCCGCGCAGCGCCTCCCGGAGCATCATGCTCATGGTCCCGTAGTAGTCGGCGTGCCGTCTCCCCAGCGGCTCCAGCTCACCCGCTGCCATGAGCTTTTCCCGGGCGTAGTCACGCATCATGACCAGCAGCCGAAAACGCGGCTCCCGGTCCGAGGCCTCCGCCAGCAGCAGGCTCTTGTCCAGGAGCGACGTCAGGCCGGCCAGGACGTCGATGGTTCCATGGGGGTCGCAGATCGATTCGGCTGCGCCGAGGGCGAAGCTGCCCGCGAAAACACCGAGGCGGCTAAACAGTCTCGCGTCGTCGTCGTCGAGCAGGCTGTAGCTCCAGTCGAGGGTCGCCCGTAGCGCACGCTGCCGCTCGGGCAGGTCGCGGGCGCCGCCCGTGAGGAAGTCGAGGCTGCGGTCGAGCCGGTCCAGGATCGCCTCGGGCGGCAGGATCCGCACACGGGCCGCAGCAAGCTCGATGGCCAGCGGGACGCCCTCCAGCTTGGTGACGATCTCATTGATGGTCGGCGCGTTCGTTTCATCGATGACAAACCCATGCCGGACGGCTGCCGCGCGCTGGGCGAACAGTTGGACTGCGTCGGGAACGGACAGAGACCCCACGGGAAACTCGTGCTCGGCCACCACGCGCAACGCCTCGCGGCTCGTGACGACGACCTGGATTTTGGGAGCCGCCTCGATCAGCGCGATCACAACCGGTGTGGCGGCCAGCACGTGCTCGAAGTTGTCCAGAACCAGGAGCATCACCTGGTCGGAGAGGTGGGCCGTCAAGGCGGCCAGAGCGTCGTCGCGGCCCTCCTCCCGCACCCCGAGGGCTTGGGCGACCGTGGTGGCGACCAGGCCAGGGTCCTGAAGCGAGGCCAGATCGACGAACGCCGCCCCGTCGGGAAGCTGTGGCGCCATTTCGGCCGCGAGCTGCAGGGCGAGTCGCGTCTTGCCGATCCCGCCAGGGCCGGTCACGGTGATCAGCCGCTCGCGGCCGAGCAACTCTCGCAACTGCGCAAGTTCGTCCCCACGGCCGACGAAGGCGGCGGGCGGGGGCGCCGACACGCCGGTGCCGAGGACGGGCAGGCGGCGTGGCGAAGCGAGCGTTCTCAGCGGTGGGAACCGGGTCGGCAGACCGGCGAGATCGAGCTGGTAGAGGCGCTCGGGACGGGTGAAGTCCTTGAGCAGGTGCTGTCCGAGGTCTCGCACCGTCGTGCCGTCGGGGAGGACGTCGCGCACGAGCGCGGCGGTCGCTTCTGACAGCACCACTTGCCCGCCGTGCCCACTGGCACCGATGCGGGCCGCCCGATGCACCGCGAGGCCCACGTACCGCCCTTCGACCGTCGCCGCCTCGCCGGTGTGGACGCCCATCCGGACTCGGACGGCGCGGCCCTCCGGCCAAGGGTGCGCGGCCAGGGCGCGCTGGGCGGCGACCGCCGCGGCCACCGCCTGACCAGGCGTCGGGAACACGATGAAGAAGGAGTCTCCCTGAGTGTCGACCTCGCGCCCGCCATACGCGGCGACGGCCTGGCGAAGGAGCCGGCGATGGACTTCGAGGAGTTCGGCGTAGCCACCGCCCGCCTCGCGCAGCAGCCGCGTCGACCCCTCGATGTCGGTGAAGAGGAAGGTGACGGTGCCGCTGGGAAGGTCCGGTGCGGCGGTCTCCTCGTGCGGCAGGAAGCGCTCGCTGAGCAGCACCGCTAGGTCGTCCTCGACCAGGGTCGCAAGCTCCTCGGGGCTCTTGAACCGCCGGTAGGAGAGGCGGTCCTCGCTCTGGATGCGGGCCAAGAGGGCCCCCAGGCGCTCCTCGCGTTCCGGGGCGGGCTCCTTTATGTAGATGAGCTGGGGCAGTCGTGCCCCCAGCCGGTACTCGTCCTCTATGCCGGAGACGTCCTCTCCTGGCGCGACCCACCCGTAGCGCTGCCAGTAGATGCCCACGAAGACGTCGGACTGATCCAAGTACGCCCGGTACAGCTCCCGAGGGGGATGCGGGCGGGCACCGACCTCGAACATCACCGGCGTCAGGTGCAGGGCCTCGACCGCCCTTCGCACCGCCTTCCGCTCCGGGGCGAGCTCGCCGAGGGTAGAGCTCACGAACACGCGTAGGCGCCGGTCGGGAGTAGTGATCGGCCCTCCCCTGGACGCCCCAGCCATCGATCCGAGAATACGGCGACCGCCGCCAGGTTGGCAGCAGGCCGAGCGTCAGTGCTTCAGCCTCGCTTGATGCGGCATCGCGGGGGGGCGAAGCTCATCGGTCATCCCTGGCCGGAAGCTGCTGCACGGCCCAGCCATTGCCATCAGGGTCGCTGAACCACACGAACGAGCCCCACGGGAACTCCTTCACCTCGCTCACCTCGACGCCCCGGCCAAGCAGTTCCTGGCGAGCGTGGTGAATGTCGGCGACGACAAGCTGTAGTCCCCCGACCGACCCAGGTTCCGCCGTGGTGATCCCCTGGCCGATCGCGATCGAGCAGGCCGACCCGCGCGGCGTGAGTTGCACGAACCGTACGTCCTCGCTGACCCGATGGTCGTGGTCGGCCTCAAACCCGACCTGCTCCGTGTAGAAGGCCTTGGCCCGGTCAACATCGCTAACAGGTACGGCGACCAGCTCCAGCTTCCAATCCATGTGAACCTCCCGTTCCGCTCTCGTGCATTCTCGGCGATGAAACTGGTCATCCCTTGACCAGTTTCTGTGAGATTGTGAGGGTGTGCGAGCTGACCGTCTCGTGGCGACGCTGCTGTTCCTTCAAGCCCGAGGCCGGGTCACTGCCGCCGAGGTGGCAGCCGAGCTCGAGGTGTCGGTCAAGACCGCCCGGCGCGACCTGGAAGCGCTTTCGGTCGCCGGCATCCCCGTGTACTCCCAGCCGGGTCGGGGCGGCGGATGGACGCTCGTCGGAGGAGCCCGCACGGATCTGAGTGGCCTGACGGCGGCCGAGGCTCGGACGCTGTTCTTGGTGGCCGGGCCGTCCTCGGCGATCACACCGGAAGCGAAGGCCGCCCTACGCAAGCTCATTCACGCCCTGCCCGAGACGTTCCGGGCGGAGGCCGAGAAGGCGGCGTCGGCCATCGTGCTCGACCCCGCGGGGTGGGGCCGCCGCGCCCCCTCGACGCCGCCGCACCTGGAGACGCTGCAGCAGGCCGTGATCGAGGGTGTGCAGGTGCGTCTCGGCTATATGGACGCCAAGGGCGCAATCAGCGAGCGGGTCGTGCACCCCCTGGGACTCGTCTCCAAGGGGACCACGTGGTACCTGGTGGCAGACACGGACGCCGGGCGACGCACATTCCGGCTCTGGCGCGTCCGCAGCGCTGAGCTCACCGACGAGCCGGCGATCAGGCCGCCCGACTTCGACCTCCAGCAGGCGTGGCACGAGATTGTGATCACTTTGGACGAGCGCCGGGGACTGCAGCAGGTCGCGGCGCTCGTCGATCGAGACATGGTTCGGTGGTTACGGGCCCACTTCGGCACCCGGGTGACCGTGGGCGACATGCACGACGACGGTCGCATCCATGTCGACATCGGTTTCCCGTCAACGTACGACGATCCCGCTCGGGAGCTGTCGGGCTATGGCGACGGGCTTGAAGTGCTCAGCCCTCCTGAGGTGCGAGCACGGATGGCCGAGCTCGGCGTCTTGCTCGTCCGCCACCATGGTCCGCGGACGCAGATCAGGAACCCGTCTCCAGGCTGAGCCCTAGCGAGCCGACCGAGCCTGAGCCACCCGGGACGACCGGCCCGTGAGTAGCTAGTAGCTGAACGTCGTCGCGCCCTCGTCGCCGATCCACTCCCACAGGGGGACGGTTCCGTTGAGCTCGGCGTTGGAGAGGAGGTCGCCCTTGTCGAGGGCCTTGGCGTTGAAGCAGATGGGGCACACGTAGTAGCGCCCGTCGGCGTCCGCGTACCGCTTGAGCAGGTCGGGCAGTGGCGGGCATCCGTCGCAGGCAACGCCTACGGCCACGCCGTTGACCGCCAAGCGCACCGCCTCCTTGGTCAGAAACATCAGCGTCGGCCTCCCGGATTCAGCCGCCCCCACCGCGACCAGGAACGCGACCATCACCTTCTCCGGGTCCTCCAGACCCGTGGTCAAGCTCACAACCGCCTTGCTCGGCATGACACTCCCCCTCTCTTGCTCTTACTGATTCTCTTCCTCTCACTGATTCGATCCGTACGCGGACGCCCTCCGCGCGAGGAAGGCGTAACCGTAGACCTGGTAGGCGCGTGCGTTGCGCTCACCGGAGGCACCACCGAAGGTGTCCGCGGGCGGACCGATGGTCACCTCGTCGAAGCCCGCCTCCTCCAGCATCTTCTGCCAGCCCGCACGGGGCAGCCCGCCGGCAATTCAGCCAGTCCAGAGGTCAATGTCTCGCAGCGCCTCTGGTGGGACGGGACGGCCGTTGGCGATGTCGGCGAACTGGAACCAACCGCCTTGACGCAGGACCCGACGGACCTCGTCGAATACGGCTCGTTTGTCGCCGCACAGGTTGAAGACACCGTTAGAGATCACTACATCCGCCCAGCCGTCCTCGACCGGGAGCTGTTCCGCAAGCCCCTCCCGGAACTCCACGTCCTCGAGTCGGAGCATCTCAGCGGTCGTGCGGGACTTCTCCAGCATTTCAGCGGTCATGTCGATACCGATGACCCGTCCGCTGGAGCCCACTTGGCCGGCGGCGACGAAGCTGTCGAAACCCGCCCCCGATCCGACATCGACGACGCGCTCACCCGGCTGGAGCCGACGGAGCGAGAAGGGGTTCCCCACGCCCGCGAAGGAGTCCACCGCCCTGTCGGGCAGAGCGTCCACTACCCGTTCGTCGTAGCCGAGGCGGGCAGCGAGAGGGCGACCGATGTGGAAGTGGAATGTCGAGTTCGGCGACACCGCCACCTCGCGGTACTTGGCCCGCACCTCCTCCCGCAGCGCCCCTGAATCGACCAGCCCGTCTACGCTCATCCCTCTCGCCCTCCTTGTCCTGCCGCGATGGGCAGCCCCGCTCGCTTCCACTCGGGAAAGCCGTCGATCAGCCGGCGGGCGCGGAAGCCCCGCCGCTTCAGCTCTCGCACGGCGTCGTCTGCGTAGACGCAGTACGGCCCCCGGCAGTATGCGACGACGTCGGCGTCTTTGGGCAGAGCCCGAAGCTGCCGGCGCAGCTCGGCGATGGGCACCGAACGGGCCCCGGCGATGTGACCGGCGGCAAACTCCGCCTCCGGGCGGACGTCGAGTACAAGGACCTCCCGACGCCTCAGTCTCGCCGCCAGCTCCTCGCGGTCCACGACCTCGACACCGTCCCGGTTGCCCAGGTAGGCGTCGGCGAGACGCTCGAGGCCGGCAACGTGCTCGGCAGCGACGTCTCGCAGCGCGGACCACAACTCGCCGACGCGCTCGCTCGCCAGGCGGTAGAAGATGCGCGTCCCCTCTCGTCTCGTGCTGAGCAGCCCGACCCGGGCCATGGCCCGGAGATGGTGTGACGTGTTGGCGACGCTCTGGCCGATCTCGTCGGCGATCTCGTCGACGGGCCGCTCCCCTTGAGCCAACACGTCCACGATCTCGGTGCGGCGCCCGTTGGCTAGCGCCTTGGCGATCTCGGCGAAGCCGTCGAACAAGGCGTCCTTGGCGGCCCGATCACCCATGGGGCTGATCATCCGCCCCCTGAAGACACCTGTCAAGTATTCAAACGAATTCTTGACAAGATAGCCCGGCAGGTCCACTATGAGCCGGAGAGCCAGGAGGTACGCCGGTGACGCGGTTCAGGCGACAGTGTCTGGTGCAGGAGGGTTTCGGGCGGCTCGACGACGCGGAGCTGGGACGCCTTGATCTCCCGCTGCGCTTCACGCCCGCGCTGTGCCTGGCCCTGACCGCGGTCGGCATCGCCACCCGCAGTGCGGTCGTTTTCGGGCTCCTGGCGGCGCTGTCGGCGACGGCGGCCGCCACCCGGCGTCACCCCTTCGACTTCGTTTGGGAGTACGTCGTACGGCCGGTCCTCGGCGGCCCCCATCTTCCTGAGGCCCCTTCCCCTCGCCGGTTCGCGTTCGTGATGGCCACCCCGCTCTTGATCGGGGCAGCGTCAGGCCTGGCGGTGGGTGCTCAAGCGCTCGGGCTCGGCCTGGCCGCGCTGCAAGTGGCGGGCTGCGCGGCGTACGTCTTGGCCGGATGGTGCGGCGCGTCGCTTGTCCACCAGCTGTTCTCGAGACCGACGTCCACCCCGCAGGTGTCGGCCGGGTGAACCGCCCGGATCCGGCCCCCATCAGCTTCGTCGACGAGGGGCTGGGGAACTCGTCCTATCTGCTCGACCCGGGCGACGGGCGGGCCATCGTCGTCGATCCGACCCGGGACATCACGCCGTACCTCGCCGGCGCGGACCGGCTCGGGCTCACCATCACACATTCGGTGGAAACGCACCTCCACGCCGACTTCCTCACCGGCAGCCGGGAGCTAGCCGCTCGTGGCGCCATGGTGCTCGCTTCACGGGCGGCCGGTCTCGAGTGGCCGCACCGGGCCTTCGGCCACGGCGATGAGGTCGACCTGGGTGGGCTGGTACTGCGGGCGTTGGCTACGCCGGGCCACACCCCGGAGCACGTGAGTTGGCTCTTGCTCGACGGCGCCCGTCCGCTGGCCCTGTTCTCGGGCGGCGCGCTCCTGGTTGGCGCAGTCGCCCGCACCGACCTCATTGCACCCGACCAGAGCGAGCCCTTGGCCCGCCAGCTCTGGCGGGCGTTGCACGAGACCATCCTGGCCCTCCCCGACGAGGTGGCGGTCTACCCGACCCATGGCGCCGGTTCGTTTTGCGCGGCGACGTCTGGAGGCGACCGGACGACGACGATCGGGCGGGAGCGGGCGTCGAACCCTCTGCTCACCGCCGGAACCGAGGACGAATTCGTCTCCGCCGTCCTCGCCGGGTACGGGTCATACCCCCCGTACTTCCTGCGGCTTCGGGAGCGCAACCGCCTCGGGCCGCAGGTGCTCGGGACGCCATTGCCTCCGATTCCGGCGATCGAGCTCGACGAGCTACGCCGTCACCTCGACGACGGAGCCCTCATGATCGACGCTCGCCCGGTACAGCGTTGGGCCCGGGGCCACCCGGCGGGGGCGCTCTCGATCCCGCTGCGTCCCCAGTTCGGATCCTGGTTGGGCTGGCTGGTCGACGACGACCGCCCACTGGTCTTCCTGCTTGACGCCGACCAAGACGTCGTCGACCTCGCCCGCCAGGCCCTGACAATCGGATACGAGCGGCTCCTCGGATACCTCCGCGGCGGACTCGAGGGGTGGCAGGCGGCCGGGCTGCCCGTTCGCACAACCGAGCTCGTGGCCGCGTCGCGCCTGGACCGGCCGGTGGTCGACGTCCGTCAAGCCGGCGAGCACGCAGAGGCGCACATCCCTGGGGCCGTCCACCTCGAGCTCGGACGCCTCCAGGGCGAGATTTCTGCGCTGCCCGACCGGCCCGTAGCGGTGATGTGTGCCCATGGCGAGCGGGCGGCTACCGCAGCCAGCCTTCTGGAACGAGCCGGACGCAGGGATGTTTCGGTGGTGGTCGGGGGGCCTCAGGAGTGGGCGATCGAGGGACGTCGGCTGGCGAGCCAGGAGTGAGAGCACCGGGCCCGATCCGGCTGGGGATCCGGGCCAACCTGGCGCAGTTCAGCCTCCTCGTCGGAGTCAACGCACTGGTCGGCGGGATGATCGGCCAGGAACGGACGGTGCTGCCGCTCCTCGCCAAGGACGAGTTCGGGTTGCGAGCCTTCACCAGCACCCTCACGTTCATCGTCGCGTTCGGGATCGTGAAGGCCACGACCAACTTCGTCGCCGGGGCGTTGTCGGATCGCTACGGACGCAAGCCGGTACTCGTCGCCGGATGGCTCGTCGGCGTCCCTGTGCCGATCCTCTTGATCTTCGCACCATCGTGGGCGTGGGTCGTCGTCGCCAACGTGCTGCTCGGCATCAACCAGGGGCTCACCTGGTCGACGACGGTCATCATGAAGATCGACCTGGCCGGGCCCGAGCGGCGAGGACTGGCCATGGGACTGAACGAGGCCGCGGGGTACGGCGCGCTCGCCCTCACCGCCGCCGCGACGGGATGGATCGCGGCCAGGTACGGGCTCCGGCCGGAGCCCTTCCTGCTCGGGCTCGCCTACGCCGCCATCGGCTTGGGCCTGTCGAGCGTCGCTGTGCGCGAGACCCGTGGCTTCGCGCAGCACGAGAGCGATAGAGGCCCCCCCGGCCCGGACGTCACCGCCCGTCAGGCCTTCGCCCTCACCACGTTCCGGGAACCGGCGCTCTCTGCCGTCAGCCAGGCCGGCCTGGTCAACAACTTGAACGACGGTCTCGCCTGGGGCCTGTTCCCCATCCTCTTCGCCGGGCACGGCCTTGGCGCGGCCGCCGTCGGCGGCCTCGTTGCCCTCTACCCTGCCGTGTGGGGGCTCGGGCAGCTCGCCACCGGGCCCCTCTCGGACCGCTGTGGGCGCAAGCCCCTGATCGTCGCGGGGATGCTGGTCCAGGCGGCCGCCCTCGCCGCGGTCGCCGCGTTCAGGGGATTCGGCCCGTGGGCGGCGGCAACGATCGCCCTCGGAGTCGGCACGGCGATGGTGTACCCGACGTTGCTCGCCGCCATCGGCGATGTCGCCCACCCTCGCTGGCGCGCGTCTGCCGTAGGCGTGTACCGCCTCTGGCGTGACAGCGGCTTCGCCGTTGGCGCACTCCTCGCCGGAGTCCTCGCCGACGTGGTGAGCGTCGACGCGGCAATTTGGACGGTCGCCGTTCTCACCGCGGCCTCGGGCGGCGTCGTCGCCGTGCGGATGTACGAGACGTACGATGTCCGCTCGCGGTCGGGCCCTAGGAACAATGACGTTTCGGGCTACACGCGTGTCGGAGACCGGTAGGCAAGGGCTGGGGGACGACCCTGGACCGGATGGGTAGAACCCAGAGGAGAGAATTCCGAACGGCTCGTGCATGACAACCAGCGGGACGACGCGGTTCGTTCAAGGCTGAGACAGGAGGGAATTCGATGAGTGTTCGCGACATCCTCAAGGCCAAGGGAACCGAAGTGCAGATGCTTCCAAGCGACGCCACCGTCGCCGACGCCATCGACCTTCTCCGAGACGAGAGCATTGGAGCGCTGGTGATCTCTTCGGACGGTCAAACCGTCCAGGGCGTTTTCTCAGAGCGGGATGTGGTCACGGGTCTCGCCGAGCACCGCGAGGGCCTGCTTAGCATGAAGGTCGGTGACCTCATGACGACGCCCGTCGCGACGTGCTCTCCGGAGGACGGTGTCGAGAAGGTCATGCTCGAGATGACCGAGTTGCGGGCCCGGCACTTCCCCGTGGTCGAAGACGACCGACTGGTTGGCATTGTGAGCATGGGAGACGTCGTGAAGAACCGCCTCGACGAGGTCCAGCTCGAGAAGAACGTGCTGCGCGATAGCTACATCGCCGGGCGGTAGGTACTCGCCGGCTGCGACTGCACGGGTGCCTGACGTGCAAGCGGTCCCGCCCCGGCCTCCCAAAGGGCCGTGACCATCTCCACGATTCTCCGACCCCTTCACGACGCGCTGAGGGAAGCCGATCCCGACCGCATCGATGCCGCCGTAGACGTGCTCGCCGCCAGCCTGGCCATAGCCGACGCGGATGCGGCCACCGTGGTGGCCCACGCAGCCCTCAAGGATCTCCGTAGTTCCAGGTGCTACCGAGGGATGCTGCGGATCGCGGAGGGGACGTTCAAGGCCGGCAGCCGCAGTCCTCAAGTTATCCGCCAGTACGCCCAGGCCCTGATCGAGGAAGGACTCCTGACCGCGGCGCTCCAGACACTGCTCCCTCTTCGGGGACAGGCCGGGCCAGAGAAAGCGGAGGTCGAGGGCTTGATCGGGCGGGCGTGGAAGCAGCGCTACCTCGACAGCCCGGAGAGCTCGACCGCAGGCACGAGCCTTCAGTCCGCAGTCGAGGCCTACCTCGGCCCTTACCTTGGCGACCCCGACGAGCACCACTGGCACGGTGTCAACGCCATGGCCCTCCTGGTGCGGGCGGAGCGGGACGGTGCTCCTCTGCGAACGGACGTCCACTGGAGAGAGATCGCAGAACAGCTCATCAGCAGCGTGGCCGGGGCCCAACGAGAGAAGAACGACGTATGGGCGGCAGCCAACGTCGCCGAAGCTCACGTGGCTCTCGGGAACTTCGAGTCAGCCGCCGAATGGCTGGCCCGCTGGACCTCGACGACCAACGACGCCTTCGCCTTCGCCGGGACGCTGCGGCAGCTGCGCCAGGTGTGGCGGATCGACGAGAGTGACACCAAACAGCGCGCCCTCGTCGACCTGCTGGAGGCCCGGCTGCTGGAGGCCGGGGGCGGTCGGCTCGACGTCGCCCCGACGAGGAGGGCGAAGCAGATCGACCAGGACGATCCGTACCTCCAGCGCGTGTTCGGAAAGGACCAGTACCAGACGATCACGTGGTACCGGGCCGGGCTCGAGGCGGCCAAGAGCGTCGTGCGCATCAAGCGGCCACTGGGAAGGACGGAGGGAACCGGTTTCGTGCTCCACGGCTCCTACCTGCGTGAGGATTGGCAGGAGCTGGTCGTGATCACCAACTTCCACGTCGTCAATCGCGATGGTGTCCACCCCGGATTCGCTCCCCAGGAGGTACGCGTGGCCTTCGAGGACAGCACGGAGGACGTGCCCATCCAGGACGTCCTGTGGGAGTCCCCCAACGCCCCGGTGGGCTCCAACCCGCCCGCCTCGCTGGATACGACCGTCCTGCGGCTGGCCTCCGCTCCGCCGGCAGCCCCTTTCTACGGGCCGGCCCGGCGCCCTCCTCGCCATATGGACGAACGGGTTTACGTGATCGGTCATCCGCTGGGTCAGGAGCTGGCGTTCTCCCTGAACGACAACCGCTTGGTCGGGGCGACCGACGTCGTGCTCCACTACCGCTCACCCACGCAGCCCGGAAGCTCGGGGAGCCCGCTGTTCGACCGCTCGTGGGGACTGCTCGGTATCCATCACGGGGGCAACGAGAAGATGCCCCGGCTGGACGACGGGCACTCCACGTACGAGGCCAATGAAGGCTTCCTCCTCAGCGCCGTTCAGTCGTTGATCAACCAGTCCGGAGGCTGAGCCCATGACCGACGGCGAACAGAAGCCGCTCTGCTTCGTGCTGATGCCCTTCAACATCAAGACAGACGCCAGCGGGCGAGCGATCAACTTCGACGTCGTCTACTCCGAGCTCTTCAAGCCGGCGATCGACGCGGCAGGGATGGAGCCCTTACGAGCGGACGAGGAGCGAGACGGCGGCATCATCCACAAGCCGATGTTCGAGCGGCTCGTGCTCTGCCCGTTCGGGCTGGCCGACCTCACGCTGGCGAACGCCAACGTCTTCTACGAGCTGGGGGTGCGCCACGCCGTCCGCCCCTACACCACGGTGCTGGTGTTCGAGCGCGGAGGGCAGCGGCTGCCGTTCGACGTGGCGCCCCTGCGGGCCATTCCTTACGACGTGGACGCCGCCGGCAAGCCAACCAACGTCCCCGAGCTCGTGAAGCTCCTCACTGATCGACTTCAGGCGGCGCGCGACCCCGCTCCCGACAGCCCCCTCTACCAGCTCCTCGAAGGCTTCGTCCCCCCCGACCTGGCCCGACTGAAGACCGACGTCTTCCGTGACCGGGTCCGCTACAGCACGGACGCCAAGCGGCGGCTCGCCGAGGCCCGGACCAAAGGCCGGGAGGCAGTGCTCGCGCTCCAGCACGAGCTCGAACCCCTGGCCGATCAGGAGGCCGGCGTGCTGGTCGACCTCTACCTGTCCTTGCGGGACGTGGAGGGATGGGAGGAGATGTTGGCCCTCGGCGACCGGATGCCGTCGCCGCTGCGCAACAGCGTGCTCGTACGGGAGCAGCGGGCCTTCGCCCTGAACCGCCTCGGTCGCCGCGACGAGGCGCAGAGGATCCTCGAGGAGCTCATCGAGCAGCAAGGCCCCAGCAGCGAGACGTACGGCCTGCTCGGAAGGGTCCACAAGGATCGTTGGCACGAGGCGACCTCCGCCGGTCGCACCGCGGAAGCGTCGGCTCACCTGCGGCGGGCAATTGCCGCGTACAAGGCGGGCTTCGAGGCCGACTGGCGGGACGCCTTCCCAGGCATCAACGCCCTCACCCTCCTCGAGATCCAGAAGTCGGGTCAGCCCGACTTCCAGCAACTGCTTCCCGTTGTCCGCTACGCCGTCGAGCGCCGGCTCGTCTCCCCCGGATCCGACTACTGGGACCATGCGTCCATGCTGGGGCTGGCCGTTCTGGGCGGGGACGCCGAGACCGCCGAACGGGAGGCGGGAGAGTGCCTGGCCTTCAACCCGCCCGCCTGGCAGCGGGAGACCACAACCCGCAACATCCGCCTCCTCTACGAGGCCAAGCTCGCTCGCGGTGAGGACGTCCAGCTGATCGAGCAGATCCTGAAGCTCCTGGCCTGAGCAGTACAAGAGCCTTCAGCGACGACTTCCACGGAACGGGCTTTTCTCTGAACTCCGGGGAACGTACTAGTTCGATAGCCAGGTCGCCTTTTTCGAGTTTTCAGGAAGGTGAGACGCTCCCGTTGCGGGGGTTTACGGATACGGGCGTCGTCCGTACCACTCCAGCCGCGATCTCACAGTCGGTGTCATTCATCTGAGTCGGAAGAACTCGTCTTCTTCGGCCTGATGACGAGCGCTTCCACGTCCTCCCGCCGGAAACGCAGTTCCCCGTCCGGGCCAAGATGGAATGGAATCCGACCCTGCCTCGCCCAACGTTGAATCGTCGAGGGATAGAAGCCGGCCAACTGCGCCGCTTGACTTAGAGTGAGGGAGTCGGAAGACGCGCCCAATTTCCTTCCGCCCACGGGGACGAGACTCGGTTACGATCACTATGCGGACGCGGACAAAGACGCGTCCTCTGCCTAGCGGCCTGCTCCTCCCCCGCCGAACAACGCTTGTAGTTGTGTCATCTAAGACGGCCGCAACTGCAGCAGTCAAGTTTGTGTCGGCGCACCCGATCGCCGGCCCGGTGACGAAAGCACTCTATGTGACTACAACATAGAGTGTTTCCGCTTCCCGGCCGTTAGGTTTGCCGTTCGCCGCGAGGTGAGAGAATATCGGTCGCCCGGGCGGCAGCCCCGGACGGATTAGCAGGTAGCACGTGGAGCAGCAGATGACGTCGGCGCAATGGATCGTGGTGCTGGAAGCCACGGCGGACGGCTCCACACTGCAGCTGGACGAGGCGACGCTTTCCCGGCTGCTGGAGGGCGTATCTGACTGCGGTCCGATCGCTCTGCTCAGCGACGACCGCTACGCCGTCCAGCTCAGGGTGACCGCCGCCAATCCCTATGAGGCAGCTGGTGTTGCGCTCCGACGCTGGTCAGGGGCCGTGTTCTCCCTAGGAGCACCGGCGTGGAACATCGTCAGGGCCGACGTCATGACGCTGGAGGAGTTCACGCTCGAGTTCGACATAGAGGAACGCCGGGGCCCCTACCGGGCTGCACCAAGTGAGAGCGACCGGCGGGACATCGCATCGCCGCCCGCAGCCGCCCGGCACGGCCTCGTGGGGGCCGGGAGCCAACTCGAATCCGAAATCCGTTGGCGTCTCATCCTGGCGGGGTCACGTCAGCGTGTGATCCTTCTGTCCGCTGAAGGAGCGGTCCTCTTCTCCCAACCTCCCCTCGAGCCCGGTCTCGTGCTTCACCAGGATGGAACCCCGGCAGCTTTGGCAGATATCGCTCATCCAGACGATGCGGATATTGTGCGCGATTCGGTCACCGAGCTTGCTACGGGAGAGGTCGATACCACGCAATTTGTCACCCGTCTTCCCGGCGAGGATGGTTGGCACGCGTACGAGGCGAGCGCCAGAAACCTGCTCGACGAGCCCTTGGTAGGAGCAATTGTCGTCAACCTCGACGATGTCACGAGAGAAAAGGAGCTGGAACAGCGTCTCGCCAGACTTACGAGACATGACGACCTCACAGGACTGGTCAATCGGGCCGTCTTCCTGGATCACTTAGAGCTCGCGCTGGGTCGTTCGTTAGGCCGTTCCCATACCGCCGTCTTCTTTGTGGATATAGATGACTTCCGGGGATTGGTCCAGCGAGCCGGCGACAAGGTGGGCGAGCAGGTGCTCATGACGGTGGCCGATCGAATACGAACGGGCGTGCGTCAAGACGCGATGGCGGCCCGGTTGGGCAGAGATGAATTCGCCCTACTCTGCGAGAACATTGCCGGTTCAACTGAAGTCGGGCAGATCGCCAAGCACATGGCAGAGCGCCTCTCTGAGCCGCTCGTCATCGACGGCGAGGCCTTCAGCGTCACCGTCAGCATCGGCGTGGCTCTGACCAGCGCCGGTCGGGCGCAGCCGGCGACCATGCTGCGTCATGCCGAACTCGCGATGCAGCGAGCACGGCGTGGGCGAGCACGATACGAGATCTTCAGAGGACGTCGGCGCTCGCCGACGGGTTCCGACCTGACCTAGCGAAGACGACCCGGGGACCGCCGCCCGGGATCGAGGGCCGGGGAAGAAGGCGCGAACTGGAGCCATGAACGGGGGTTAGGACCCGCCGAACGACCCCAGAACGAGTGCGGGGTGGGGGGTGCGCCGGCCCAGCCGGTATCCCCGCAGCCTCGGTAGGATCGACTCCGGAGCAACCGGGCAGCTGATGTACTTCCGAGTGCTGGGCGGTCTCGAGGTTGTCGATGGTGGCCGGTCAGTCGAGCTGGGCGGTCGCAAGCAGCGTGCCGTCCTCGCCGCCCTCCTGCTGGACGCCCCTCGACCGGTGTCGCTGGACCGGCTCATCGAGATCCTTTGGGGGGACGACGCCCCGGACAGGGCCGAGGTTTCGGTCCAGGCCTATGTCTCGAACCTTCGTAGGCTTCTCGAGCCCAACCGTCGTCCCCGAGAAGAACCGGCACTCCTGGTCACCCGTCCCGCCGGCTACGTCCTTGCCTTGGCCAGGGACGCCTCCGACGCGTCGGTGTTCGAGGATCTGGTGACGGAAGGGCAGGCCCTCCGGCTTCAGGGCCATCACTCGGCCGCCGCTGAGGTTCTCACGCGCGCGGTGAGCATGTGGGCACCCGTGCTTCCCGAGTTCGCCGGGGAGGCGTTCGTCAGAGAGAGCGTGGCTCGGCTCGAGTCGCTCCATGCCGTCGCCCTCGAGGAGCTCTTCGATACCCGGCTGGAGCTGGGCGAGCACCGCGCCCTCGTCCCCGACCTCGAGGCCGCCGTCGAGACCTACCCGCTCCATGAACGGCTCTGGGGAGACCTCGCCCTGGCCCACTATCGGTGTGGGCACCAGACCGAAGCGCTGCGCACCATTCAGCGAGCTCGTCGGGTGCTGAAGGAGGAAGTCGGCCTCGAACCGGGTCCCGACCTCCTTCACCTCGAGGCGGAGATGCTCAGCCATGCGCCGCGCCTCCGACCGCCCGAGGGAACCGCCGCCACGGAGGCAGTCGATCCGAGGCCTGGGCGGCCACCGGCGGGATCGGACCGGGGCATCTTCGTGGGTCGGGACCGGGAGCTGCAGCTTCTGATCGAAGCGACGACCAAGG
>JALZEC010000059.1 GCA_030862235.1 Actinomycetota bacterium
GGCGAGCACCGCACCCAGGGCGAACAGGACGATCGAGGCGATGATGAAGGGGACGGCGTAGCGCTTCTCCCGTTTGTGCAGGCCAGGGGTGATGAAGCGCCACAGCTCCCACAGCACGACTGGCGAGGCCAGGGCCAATCCGCCGAAGGCGGCGATCTTCAGGCGGGTCGTGAACCCCTCCAGGGGGTCGGTGATGAGGAGGGTTTCCCGGCCGGTTATCTCGGTGTAGGGGCCGATCAGGAAGTCCAGGATGGGGCTGTAGAGGGCGAAGGCGACGATCCCTCCGATGCCGATGGCGATGACGGAGACGATGATGCGGCGGCGGAGCTCGGCCAGGTGGTCGACGAGCGGCATCCGGGAGTCGGAGAACTCATCGTCCTCGGGGTCTCCGGTGAAGACGGCGATGTCGCGTCCCTACGGCCGGGGGTCCTCGGCCGAGGCGCGCTCCTCGGGTTCGGGGG
The DNA here is from genome assembly GCA_030862235.1 of Actinomycetota bacterium. Classification (GTDB taxonomy): domain Bacteria; phylum Actinomycetota; class Acidimicrobiia; order Acidimicrobiales; family AC-14; genus JALZEC01. The sequence continues at coordinate 462 of JALZEC010000059.1, forward strand.
CGGCAGGCTGCTCGGCCGGGGCCGGCTCAGTCTCCGGCTGCGGAGCGGACGGCGCGTCGGGCGGCCCGTCGCTGACCGCCGCCGGGGTGGTGGCATCCCCTGGCGACGGGGCCGGAGCGGGCTCGGCCAGGGGCGTGGGGTCGCGCACGACCTGGACTTCGGGGTTGAACGCCTGGTTCATCTCGTACTTGACGTCCTGGCTCCACCGCCGGATCTCGGAGATGGCCTTGCCCACCTGCCGGCCGGCCTCGGGCAGTCGCTTGGGACCGAGGACGATCAGGGCGACGACGAGAATGACGAGGATCTCCGCCGGGCCGAGGGACGACGGCATGGCCCGAAGTCTACTGGCGGCGGTCCTCCTCGAGGCTCTCGGCCAGCTTGCCCATGTCCTGGCCGAGACGCTGGAGTCGCGGCCCCATGTCCCCGAGGTCCTTCATCGCGTTCTTGACCTCGATCACCTGCTTCTGGAGGCGGATGAACGCTCTGACCAGGAAGTAGAGGGCGACGGCCAGGATGATGAGGACGATGACCAGGGCCGCGGTTTCCATCACCCGATGGTACCGCCAGGCGCCGAGCGGGCGCCGGGACGCCTGTACAGTCCGCCGGCGTAGAGCCCCTCCGCCGTCCTCCCATCGCCTTCGCCCACCGGGGCGGACGGGGCCACGGCCCCGACAACACCATCGAGACGTTCCGGCGCGGCCTCGAGCTGGGGGCGACCGGACTGGAGACCGACGCCTGGCTCACCGCCGACGGGATCGTCGTCCTCGACCACGACGGGCTCATCAAGAGGGGGTTCCGGCGCCGGCCGATCAGCGAGGCCCGCCAGGACGAGCTCCCGCCGTCGATCCCCACCCTGGAGGAGCTGTACGGGACCTGCGGCACGAGCTTCGAGCTCTCGGTGGACATTCGGGACCCTCGCTGCGCCGAGGCCGTGGTCGAGGTCGTCCGGGCTGCTCACCCAGGCGCGCCGAAGCACCTCTGGATCTGCCACCCGGACTTCAAGCGGCTCGTGCAGTGGCGGGACCGGTTTCCCGACGTCCGGCTCGTCAACAGCACCCGGCTTCGGGAGCTTCGGGAAGGCCCGGAGCGGCGGGCGGCAGAGCTGGCCAAGGCGGGCATCGACGCCATCAACCTCCACTACACGGATTGGACCGGTGGTCTCACCACCCTCTTCCACCGGTTCGAGCGGCTGGCCTTCGGCTGGGACGCCCAGCACGAGCGGGTGGTACGGGAACTGGTCCGCATGGGCATCGACGGGATCTACAGCGACCACGTCGACCGCATGGTGGCGGTTCTGGGCCCCGCCTGACTCGGCCCCGGCCCCGGTTCGCCGGTGCTCCCGGCCCGGGCGCCGGTCCCGGCCCCGGTTCGCCGGTGCTCGGCGTCAGAAGAACCGGAAGTGGGTGATGGGCCAGACCTTGACGAAGGCCCGTCCCACGATGAGCGACTCAGGGATGGGGCCGAAGAAGCGGCTGTCCTTGGAGTTCCCCCGGTTGTCGCCCATGACGAAATAGTGGCCGGGTGGGACGGTGTGGGGCTCGAGTGGTCCGGTGGTGATGCCCGGGCCCAGGTAGCTCTCCTGGAGGGGCTGACCGTCGACGAGGACGCGCCCGTCGCGCGCCTCGATCGTCTCCCCGGGGAGGGCGATGACACGCTTGATCAGGTCCTTGATCTCCCCGTCCGCCTGGGGGCTCTCGAAGACCACGATGTCGCCCCGGTTCACCCCGTGCAGGTCGTAGCTGAGCTTGTTGACCAGGACCCGGTCCTGCTCCTCGAGGGTGGGGAGCATCGATCCCGAGGGGATGTAGAACGCCTGGACCAGAAAGGTCTTGACCAGGAAGGCGACGAGCAGGGCCCCGGCGATGATGACAACCCACTCGACGGCGTTGCGGACGCCTGAGACCCGGCGCTCGGGCTGCGGCTCACGGGGAGGCTGGGTGGGGTAACTGGGCCACGGGCCGGCCGGCTGCGTCATCTGGTCGAGAGGCTAGTCGAGGCCTCCTCGCAGCCGACGGGAGGTCAGTGCGCCGTTCGGTACCGCTGGAGGAGGCGGCAGGCGGCCCGGGCCCCAACCTCGGCCTCGCCCTCGACGACCCTCACCGCCGGGCCGAGCCGGAGCAGCAGCCGCTCGAGCCACGCCTGCTCGCTCACCGCCAGGCGGACCCGCGCCCGCCCTCCGTCCAGCTCCGTCACCTCCTCGACCGGGTACTGGTCGAGCACCCACCGACCGGGCGGTTCCAGCTCGAGGACGACCCTCGGGTCCTGCGGCCGGGGCCGGTACACGGCGAAGTCCGGCCTGATGGCAGGGGCGTCGAAAGTCCTCTCCAGCAGGGTCGCGGCCCGCACCCGGTCCAGGCGGAACAGCCGCTCGTCGTCCACCGCGTGGCACCAGGCCGAGACGTACCACTGGCCGCCGGCGGAGAAGACGGCGTACGGGTCGATCACCCGGCGACTCCACTGGTCCCGGCCGAAGCTGTAGTAGTCGAGCTCGACCTGGCGGTGGGCGGTCACCGCCTCGGACAGGGCGGCCATGACCTCGGGTGGAGCGGGAGCGAGGGCCACCTCCACCGCCTCGTTGGCGGTGACCCCGAGCACACCGGCCAGCTTGCGCAGGCCGCGGGCGAGGGGACCGTTCTCGTCGGCGCCAGGGGTAGCCAGCACGGCCTGGCCGGCGGCGAGCAGGGCGAGGCCTTCTGCCGGCGTCAGGCGCAGGGGCCGGGAGAAGTACTCGGCATAGCGGATCCACACCCGACCCTCGGCGATGTCCACGTCGATGAGGGTGTCAGGCGTGTACGGGTAGAGGCCGCACAGGAAGAGGAGCTGGAGATCGTCGACCAGCTCGTCTTCGGTGCACCCGAAGCGGGCGCAGACCTCCTCGAGGGTCGGCCCGTCGTGGGCCGCCACCCAGGGAACGAGGGCCAGCAGCCGGTGGAGGCGGGCTTCCGCGCTCAGGCGGGGCAGAGCGCCTCCAGCCAGCCGACGAGGTCCTGGCGCAGCTCGGGCGGACCGAGAAGCTCGGCGTGGTCGAGGAACCCGAGGACGAAGGACCGGAAGGCGTCGCGGTTGGTCACCGTGACGACGAACACCACGCTGCCGTCGGGGCGGCGCTCGACGACGGCGTCGGCGCCGAGATGGCTGACCGCCCACCCCGCCTGGTCGGCATCCACGAGGAGGCGGGCGGTCACCGGCTCCTCCGTACCCAGGGCCCACGGTGGGGGCATGGCCGAGGCGCCCGGGCGGGAGGCCTCAGGCGCGTCGAAGGTCGTCGCCGTCCCCGGCTCACCCGCCGCCACCGCCCCTTCGATCCGGTCCAGTCGGTAGGACCGGGCTTCAGCCGCGTCCCGGTCGGTCCCGGCGAGGTACCAGTGGCCGTTGCGGAACGAGAGGCGGTGCGGGTCCACCTGCCGGACCCTCCCCCGGTACCGGAAGGTGACGGTGCGGCGACCGGAGATGGCGCCGAACAGAGGAACAAGATGGTCGGCACCGGGCAGGGCGGCGGCCACCGCCGGGGCCGGGCCCTCCTCCGCCACCTCGCCGCCCAGCTTCCACAGCGCCTCCACGCCGTTGGCCACGTCGACGCGCACGGCCGACGCCGCCAGGTGCAAGGCGGCCAGCTCGTCGTCCGCCAGGCCGGGGTCGGGCAGGTAGTAGGACTCTTTGGGGATCCGGTAGCCGTCGGCTTGGACATCGAGGGCCGTGACCGGTTCGACCGTGATCGGCACGCCCAGCTCCCGCAACGTCTCCTTGTCCCGCTCGAAGGCGCGGCGGAAGGCGATCTTGTCCTCCGAGTAGCCGGGGACGCGCTGGCGCAGCTCGTCCGCAGTTAGGGGGCGCTCGGTCTGGAGCAGGGCGGCCACCAGGTTGATCAGCCGCTCCAGCCGGTTCACGGAGAGCACGCTACCGGCGGGACCCACGCAGGAGTGCTGGCCGCAAGCTCGGCCGCGTTCACCCCTCCGGTAACCTCACTGGCGGTGACGACCAGGCGTGAGCTCCTCCTCCTGCTCCGCACCCGTCCTGGCCTCACGGCCGCCGAAGCGGCCGAGGCTCTCTCGCTGAGCACCGCCGCCGTGCGCCGTCACCTCGACCAGCTGGCATCCGACGGGCTGGTCGAGCGGACGCACACCTCCTCGTCGCCAGGCGTCGGGCGACCACCGTCGGGGTGGCGGCTGTCGCGGGCTGGCCTGGAGCTCTTCCCCCGCCGGTACGAGGACTTCGCCATCGACCTCCTCGACGACCTGGCCGAGGAGGTCGGGCCCGAGACCGTCGACGCCGTCCTCGCCCGCCGCACCGACAAGCTGGTCGCCTCCTACCGGGCCGAGCTGGATGGGCTGGCCACCGCGGGCGACCGCGTGCGTCGGGTGGCGGAGCTGCGGGACGAGGCGGGCTACGCCGCCGAGTGCCACCCGAACGAGGACGGGGAGGTCCTCCTGGTCGAGAAGAACTGCGCCGTGCACCGCATCGCCGAGCAGCACGGCACCGTCTGTGCGCAGGAGCTGACCCTGCTGGAGCGGGTGCTGGGGCCAGAGAACGAGGTCACGCGCATCTCCCACACCATGGCCGGCGATCCCGTCTGTTGCTACCGCGTCCGTCCCCGCCCTCCGGAGGACGGTCGTCTCTAGCGTCCACGACGTGTTCGCCCCGGATCGGGGCGAGCCGTCTTTGTCGGACCCGTCCTCCCTGCCGGCCGCGGCCAGGCGGGTGGCGAACGAGGTTCTCTCGCCATCAGCGGAAGAGACCGACCAGGCGGCGGTCGTCCCCCGGTCCCGCCTGGCCGTCTTGGCCGACGCCGGGCTGTTCGGCCTCCTGGGTCCCCGGGAGCTCGGCGGGTCGGACGCCTCTCCCAGCGTGGTCCGCTCCGTCTTCGAGACGCTGGCGGGGGCCTGCGGAGTCACGTTCTTCGTCTGGGTCCAGCACCACGCACCCGTCCGCCTCCTGGTCGCCTCGTCCAACGCGGCCCTCCGGCGCCGCCTGCTGCCCGAGCTGTGCACCGGCCGCCAACTGGGGGGAGTCGCCTTCGCCCACCTCCGCCGTCGGGGTCCTCCCCCGGTTCGAGCGCGGTCGGTGGACGGCGGGTGGGTCTTCTCCGGCGAGGCCCCCTGGGTCACGTCCTGGGGGCTGGCCGGCCTGTACGCCGTGGCCGCCCTGAGCGAGGACGACCTGGTGGTCTTCGCCGCCGTCGACGGCGACGACGAGCTCCTCGTTCCCTCGCCTCCCCTCCGCCTGGCGGCCATGAACGCCTCCGCCACCGTCCGCCTGGGCCTCCACGACCTGGCCGTTCCTGACGAGCGGGTCATCACCGTCCTCCCGCTCGACGAGTGGCGCGCCCGTGACCGGGTGGCCACGGCCCAGCCCAACCCGGCCGCCTTCGGGGTGGCCGGCGCCTGCACCCGTCTCCTGGCCGAGCTCGACGGCGGGTCGGCCGCGGTCTTGGAGCAGGAGCGCCTCCGGGTTCGGGACGAGTCGTACCGGCTGGCGGACGAGGGCGGCCCCGGTCCCGAGGCCGTGCAGCGCCTGGTCGAGCTCCGGGCCTGGTCGCTCGAGCTGGCCGTCCGGTCGGCATCGGCCCTCGTCGCCGCCGTAGGAGGACGGTCGATGCTGCTCGACCACCCCGCCCAACGGCTCCTCCGTGAGGCGGCGTTCTACGCCATCCAGGCCCAGACACCAGCGGTGCGGGAGGCGGCCCTCCGGCGCCTTCAGTCCAGGAGCTGAGCAGCCAGCACGCCGGCGGCGAGGGCGTAGC
>JALZEC010000114.1 GCA_030862235.1 Actinomycetota bacterium
CCGGCAAGCTCGTGTTGCAGGCGGTGCTCGACGCCAACCCCCACCGGCGCGTGGCGTGGCTTCCCGACCGGGCCGGGCTCGTCGCCTTCCTCCGCCGCGAGCTCCGTCCGGGGGACCTCTGCCTCACGCTGGGTGCCGGCGACCTGACGACCCTGCCCGACGAGCTGCTCGCCGCCGGATGACCGACCCGCTCGCTGTCGTCGCCGAGCGGCTCGGCCCCCGAGCCGGCCGCGACGTTCCCATCGGTCCCCTCACGACCTACCGGGTCGGCGGTCGCGCCGCTCTGCTCGTCGAGGTCCACCGGGAGGACGACCTGGTCGCCGTGAGCGCGGCCCTCCGCGGTTCGCGGATCCCCGTCCTCGTGGTCGGGCGGGGGTCCAACCTGCTGGTGGCCGACGCCGGGTTCCCCGGCCTGGCCCTGCTCCTGGGTGAGGAATTCGCCACCATCGAGGTGGACGGGCTGACCGTCCGGGCCGGGGCGGCGGTGAGCCTCCCCGTCCTGGCCCGCCGCACGGCCGCCCTCGGCCTCACCGGCCTGGAGTGGGCCGTGGGGGTCCCGGGCTCGGTGGGCGGCGGCGTGCGGATGAACGCCGGCGGCCACGGGTCCGACATCAGCCGGACGCTGGTCCGGGCCCGCCTCTTCGACCTCGGTGCCGGCCACGCCCGCACCGTGGACGTGGCCCACCTCGCCTTCGGCTACCGCCGCTCCTCGGTCACCCCCGACCAGGTGGTGCTCGAGGCCGAGTTCCTCCTCGCTCCGGGCGACCGTGAGGCCTCGGAGAGGGAGGTGGCCGAGATCGTCCGCTGGCGTCGCAAGCACCAGCCCGGGGGCTCCAATGCCGGATCGGTGTTCACCAACCCACCCGGGGACGCCGCCGGCCGCCTGATCGAAGCGGCCGGACTGAAGGGCTTCCGCGTGGGGACGGCGTTCGTCTCCCCCAAGCACGCCAACTTCATCCAGGCGGACGAGGGCGGTTCGGCGGACGATGTCCACGCCCTCCTGCGCACGGTCCAACAGCGCGTGGTCGAGGCCACCGGGGTCCACCTCTCGACCGAGGTGCACCTCGTAGGCTTCCCCTCGACCGCCGCTGACCAGGACCTTTCTCCCTCAACCTAAAGTTCCAGTGGAGGGTTTATGAACTCGGTTCCGATCTCACCGCACCCGTTGAGGGTCCCCGTCGACCCCCGGATCCGCCAGCGGCGCATCGAGGTCCGCCGGAACGAGGGCCGGCGCCGGCTCAGGATCCTGGTCGGGATCTTCGCCGTGGCCCTCTTGACCGCCGCAGGCTGGGTTGCATCCTGGTCCCCGCTCCTCGATATCGATGCGGTCGAGGTCGAGGGCGCGGTGCGTACAGGGCCTGCGGTTGTGCGGGAGGCCGGGGGGCTGGATCGGGGGCAGGCGATGGTCGACGTGGACGAGGGGGCTGCCGCCCGGCGGATCGAGTCGCTCCCCTGGGTGGCCGAGGCGCGGGTGGTGCGGCAGTGGCCGGGACGGGTCTCGATCACCGTCTCAGAACGTTCGGCCCTGGCCGTAACCGTCGACGAGACGGGGGCGTGGTGGCTGCTCGACGGGACAGGACGTGTGCTGGAGCAGGCCCCGGACCGTCCGGACGAGTTGGTTGCGGTCGAGGGGCTGGGGACGGTCCCCTCGCCCGGTGAGGTCACGGCCGGTGCCGAGCCAGCGCTCGCCGCCAGTGCGGCCCTTTCCCCCGCCCTGAGGGCCAAGGTTGACGCAGTGGTGGTGGTAGAGGGTGGGGGGGTGGACCTCAGGCTCAAGGGTCAGGCCGGGGCTCACCCCGTGGTGCAGCTCGGCAACCTCGACCACCTTGACCAGAAGCTCCGGGCGGCGGAGTCGATCCTCGCCTCGGTGGACCTCACGGGACTTTCCACCCTCGACGTCCGATTGCCTGCCAGTCCAGTCTTGACTCGGAAGTAGACACGTGAAAGAGTTTCGACCCGCAGCGCAGGTTGACATAACTCTTTACCTGAACTGAAGGTTGAGGTCCGAGTGGCGAGAGAACGAGTCGGCCTCGGCGAACGCTCCCGGCGGTCACGGAGCGTGGCGGCAGGCACGAGGAGCGGCACAGCGACCGCTAGTACGGGGAGCAGAACGATGATTGGCGCACCGCAGAACTATCTGGCCGTCATCAAGGTGGTCGGCATCGGAGGCGGCGGTGTCAACGCCGTCAACCGCATGATCGACGCCGGGCTCAAGGGCGTGGAGTTCATCGCCGTGAACACCGACGCCCAGGCCCTCCTGATGAGCGACGCCGACGTCAAGCTCGACGTGGGGCGTGACCTCACCCGGGGTCTGGGCGCGGGCAGCGACCCCGAGATCGGCCGCCAGGCGGCCGAGGAGCACGCCGACGAGATAGAAGAGGTGCTCAAGGGCGCCGACATGGTGTTCATCACCGCCGGCGAGGGAGGCGGCACCGGCACCGGGGGCGCCCCCGTCGTCGCCGAGATCGCCAAGAGCCAGGGCGCGCTCACGATCGGCGTCGTCACCCGACCGTTCTCGTTTGAGGGGCGCATCCGGTCCGTCCAGGCCGAGCAGGGCATCCAGCGGCTCAAGGAGGCGGTGGACACGCTCATCGTCATTCCCAACGACCGGCTGCTCTCGGTCTCCAACGAGAAGACGTCCGTCCTCAACGCCTTCAAGATGGCGGACGAGGTCCTCCTTCAGGGTGTGCAGGGCATCACCGATCTGATCACCACGCCCGGCCTCATCAACACCGACTTCGCCGACGTGAAGAAGATCATGAGCAACGCCGGCACGTCGCTGATGGGGATCGGTTACGCGTCGGGCGAGGGGCGGGCGGTCAACGCCGCCCGGGCGGCCATCTCCAGCCCGCTGCTGGAGGCCTCGATCGAGGGCGCCCGAGGCATCCTGCTCAACATCTCTGGCGGCAGCGACATGGGCTTGTTCGAGGTGAACGAGGCGGCCGAGATCATCCACGAGGTCGCCCATCCAGACGCCAACATCATCGCCGGCATGGTGATCGACGACAGCATGGGCGACGAGGTGCGAGTGACGGTCATCGCCGCCGGCTTCGACCGGTGGGAAGAGGAGCGCAACCGCGACCGGGTCACCGACCGCCACGACCGCGACCGCCACGACCGCCACCCCCGCCCCGAGGCGCGCCAGCCCGTCGGGCTCGGGCTGCACGACGATGACGACGACGTCTTCGGTCGCGGCCGTGGGGAAGACCTCGGGCTGGCCGACGACGACGAGTTCGACGTCCCTTCGTTCCTCAAGTGACCGCGATGTTGGGGGGCTCCGCCCCCCAACGTTCGGCCAGAACAGCCTCCGGCGTTCTGGCGAGGGGCTCCGCCCCCCAACTATCCCCCGACGGCCCCGGCGCATGATCCGGCGCAGCCTCGGGCCGGCCCACGTCGTCTTCACCGACCGCGGCGATGGCGACATGGGACATGGCGGCGCGTACGTCCACGCCGTGCGCCCGGACGTCGAGGCGAGGCGCCGGGGCGTGGTCGACCTCCCTTGGACGTGGTTGCGGCAGGTGCACGGGGACGAGGTGGTGCACGTGCGCGAACCGGGTGAGGGAGCGGGATCGCGGGCCGACGCGGCCATCACGTCACGCGCCGGTTGCGCCCTCGCCGTCCTCACCGCCGACTGCGCGCCGGTCGCCCTGGCCAGCCCCGAGGGGGTCATCGGCGTGGTGCACGCCGGGTGGAAGGGCGTGCTCGGCGGCGTCCTCCAGCGATCGGTCAAAGAGCTGCGGGCCCTCGGAGCCACCACCCTCCAGGGCGTCATCGGGCCGTGCATCCACGCCGACTGCTACCGGTTTGGTGAGGCCGACCTCGCTCGCCTCGCAGACCGGTACGGGGCTCCCGTGACTTCACGGACGGCGAGCGGCGAGCCCGCCCTCGACCTCCCCGCCGCCGTGCGCGCCGCGCTGGCCGAGCAGGGCGTTGACGACGTGGACGACATCGACATCTGCACCTCGTGCTCATCGCAGCACTTCTCCTGGAGGGGTCGCCGGGAGCAGCAGCGCCAAGCCGCGGTTGTCTGGCGGTGAGCACGGCTGTGACCCTCGACGCCGAGCGCGGCGCCCCTCTGTCCGAGGTCGTCGCCGGCCGGCTCGCTCGAGTCCACGAGCGCATTCACGGCGCGGGCGGTGATCCGGCGCGCCTCACCGTGGTCGCCGTCACCAAGGGCTTCGGCGTCGATGCCGTGCGGGCCGCGCTCGACGCCGGGATCGGCGACGTCGGCGAGAACTACGCCCAGGAGCTCGAGCGCAAGCACGCCGAGCTCGACGTCCGCTCGCCCGCCTGCCGCTGGCACTTCCTGGGTCACGTGCAGCGGAACAAGGTCCGCCGCATCGCGCCCACTGTCCACCTGTGGCAGTCCGTCGACCGCGTCGACGCGGGTGCTGAGATCGCACGCCGGTCGCCCGGGGCATCCGTCCTCGTGCAGGTGAACGTGTCGGGAGAAGGCGCCAAGAACGGCTGCCGATGGGAAGACGCGCCGGCGCTGGTCGACGACCTCCTCGCCCTCGGGCTCGACGTCCGTGGGCTGATGGCCCTGGGGCCCGTGGGTTCACCGGAGGAAGCGCGACCAGGCTTCCGACGCGTCGCCCGCTTGGCCGATCGCTTGGGACTTGCCGACCGTTCGATGGGCATGAGCGACGATCTGGAAGTGGCGGTGCAGGAAGGCACGACCATGGTCCGCATCGGGCGCGCCCTGTTCGGTCCGCGCCCGGGCGCGCGCGACCGACAACAATAGGCTGCGGCTGCCAAGGAGGCATGTGGCATGGCATCGATCTGGCGACGAGCGATGGTGTACCTCGGCCTCGTCGACGACGAGGAGTACGAGGAGTACGAGCCGTACCCGCCTGAACCCCAGCCCGCGGCGCAGGCACCCCGACCGGTGCGCCGCGCCCCGGCGATGCCCGAGCGCGCGTACGAGCCCGAGCCACCGACACCCATGAGCGGTGTGCGCACCCTTCCCCCGCGCGAGCCTGACAGCACCGTCACGATCCAGCGCCCGGCCGTGGTGCGGCCGTTGCAACCGCCTCCCCCGCCGCAGCACCAGAAGGTGCACATCGTCGCTCCCACCGGCTTCTCCGAGGCTCAGGAGATCGGCGACCGCCTAAAGAACAACCAACCGGTGATCGTCAACCTGCAAGGGGTCGACCGCGAGCTCGCCCGGCGGCTCATCGACTTCTCCAGCGGCCTCACCTATGGCCTCGGCGGGTCCATGGAAAAGGTGGCGGACGCGGTTTTCCTGCTGACGCCGTCCAACGTGGAAGTGTCCGCCGAGGAAAAGCGGCGCTTGCAGGAGCGCGGGCTCTATCGTTCCTGACTCGTGCTGATCGTCTGCCGACTTCTTCAGGCCTACATGATCGTGTTGGTCGCCCGCATCATCATGTCCTGGTTTCCTATTGAGCCGAACTCCGGAATGGCGTCCGTGTACGGGTTCCTGCACACGGTCACCGAACCGGTGCTCGCACCGCTCCGCCGGATCATCCCGCCGATCGGCATGGGAGGGATGGGGCTCGACCTCTCGCCTCTGATCATCTTCTTCGCCATCTCGCTCCTGCTTCAGGCGCTCTGCTAGCAGCATCCAGGTGGACGACACCGGCGTCTCACGGAGCAGTCTCACCAAGCAGACGTACGGAAAGGCCCGAGCCGGCCACGCGCCGCCTAGGATGCCTTCAAGCGTGTTCGATCGCTCTCATGGGACGGTGACTTCGTGGTCTTGGTGAGCTTTGCGTTGGTCGTCGTGGCGACGATCACGCTCGTGGTCGGCCTGCTCCAGTCGGGCCTGACCCTGATCTACGTGTCCATCGCTTGCAGCGTGCTGGCCGGCCTCGTACTTGCATTCGCCGTGCTGCGCGGTCGGCCGGAAGAGGCGCCCGCTGCGGGCGCGCCGACTCGTGCCGTGCCCGTCACGACGGCAACGGGACCGTCGACCCCCCCGCCGCCCTCGGCCGCTCCCAGCGGCCGTCCATGGGAGACGGCGGGCGCGCCCACCGGTTCCACATCGTCCAGCTGGGGGGCGCCGTCCACACCTCCGCCCCCGTCCGCCCCGTCGCCCCCGCCTGCTCCCGAGCCTGTTCCCGAGCGGGAGTACGCCGGGGTCGGCGCTCGTCCCTGGGCCAGCGACCGCACGGCGCAGATGGACGTGGTCGAGGAGGCCGAAGACACCGACGAGGGTGAGTTCCCGATCGAGAACTATGACCGCCTGCGGGCGTCGGAGATCCTCCGCCTCCTTCCCGATCTCTCACCCGCAGAGCTGGAGCGGGTGCGGGCGCGTGAGGTCTCGGGCATGAACCGCTTCACCGTCCTCAGCCGGATCGACGCTCAGCTCGAGGCGGCGGCACACCAGAGCCAGGGGTGGGAAGTCCGCGAGCAGGAGTGGGGCGGAGCGCCGAGAGGCGAGGAGGAGCCCGAGGAGGAGCTCGAGCCGGCGGGCGTCCCGATCACCGAGCCAGAACCCGAGCCCCAGGCTGCTCCCGCCCCGATCCCGCTCGGCTCCCGCCGCGCCTCCACCCGCGCCCCGCGTACGGCCAAGACGTCCGCCCCCGCGCCGGCCGCTCCCGCC
>JALZEC010000156.1 GCA_030862235.1 Actinomycetota bacterium
GCGGTCCTGACGGGATTTGAACCCGCGGCCTCCGGCTTGACAGGCCGGCGTGCACTCCAAGCTGCACCACAGGACCTCGTGGTCGTACCAGCCTTGCACATCTGGCGCAGTCCCGTAGCCGAGCAAATGTTTACCGCCGCGGAAGACGCGCAAGGGGCGGATCAGGAGTTGCTGGGCTCGAGACGCTGACTGGCCGCCGTCTCCCCACAGTGTCGAAACCCAGAATCTACTGGCCGAGTCGCTCCGCGAGGTCCCGGGCGTGCTGCGCTATTGAATCGGTGACCTCGAACGCGGGGGCCAAGAAGGCCGCCTCGTAAGGGATGGTCTCGCCGACCTCCGTCATCCGCCAACCCATCTCACGATGCGATTCGTCGCTCGCCTCCATCCCCGTCTTGTCCCACAAGCTGCTGATCGCTTCATCGACGATGGCGAGCTCGTCGTCGCTGAAAGCTCCGAGGTCTGGCTCACGCAGGGGTACCAGGCGGTCGAGTCTCTTGCCCATGTACCAGTCTCGACGAGACTCGGCAGAGCCTTCGGCGATTAGCGCCTCCCGAACAGGGACGAGCCGCCTCGGTGCTGGTCCAAGCCTGAGCTTTTGGTACGGCACGCCGGTGATGGGAGAGCCGTAAGTGCGGACAGCCGCGTACTCCGCGGCAAACAGGATCTTGTTGATCTTGATGGCTCCGCCCTTAGGGTCATCCAGCAGCTTCTTCGCGATATAGAGGAGAAGCTCGGAGAGCTTCTTTTCATCGGGGACTACGTTCATCCGACCGCTCCCCCTGCACCTTGAACCCCTCGCATCCCTCGCCCACCCTTGGGTCGAACATGCGTTCGACCAAAGTCTACCGCGCAGATACTTCGTAGAGAAGTAGTCAGATCTCAAGTAACGGTTGAGCCTGCGGGCGCTTGAGTGCGAGCTAGGGAATTGTCGCGGCCCATTGGAAATCCATGGGCAGAGCATGTCGCCGGGGTCACGACACACGCCGAAGTCCTGCTCAGACCTTGCACCCCCAACGGGATTCGAACCCGTGCCGCCACCTTGAAAGGGTGGTGTCCTAGGCCGCTAGACGATGGGGGCCGAACTCCCCGAGGGGACCTCAGGATACCCACGCGCGTCCGGTTAAAGGTCCCACTCCGTCCCGGTGGGCGTATCCCTGACCTCAACACCGGCGTCGATGAGCGACTTGCGGATGGCGTCCGCCTCGGGCCACCGCCGCTCGTCCCGCGCCCGGCGGCGGGCCGAGAGCAGGGCTTCGACCAGGGGGGCCACCCGGTCGCGCCGGTCCCGCACCCCGACCTCGGCGACGTTGCCGAGACGCACGACCATCGAACGGAGGGCGGCCCGACCGCGGTCCAGTTCGTCGGACTGAAGCGTGTCGCGAGACCAGTCGACGAGGAGCTCCTCGAGTTCGAGGATGCACGCCACCGCCCGGTCCGTGTTGCGGCTCGCCAGCGCGCCGGAGAACGTCGCATCCAGGCGCGCCAGCTCTTCCAGGAAGGGGGAGCGGGCCAGGTCCCCGTCATGGGTGGCTCTGGTGAGACTCGACGTCGCAGGCGGGGCATCCGACCCCCCCTCGCCGGTAGCCCCGGCGGCGAGCCGAAGAAGGCAGTCGAACGAGACGGTCTTCCCGCTCTCGAGCCGTTCGGACCGTCCCTGTTCGCGGACGGTCACGCTCCCCCGCCCAGTGACGGTGGCGGTAGCGGCGTCGAGGTCGAGGATGCAGGCGGTGTGCTCGTCGACACCGAGGATGAAAACATCCTGCGGGAGCTGTTGTTCGAGGAGGGCCAGCCGGCGCTCGCCCATGTAGCAGTACCGGGTGTCATGGTTGCCTCCCTCGGCGTTGTTGAAGTGAGGGATGACGACGGCGGGCATGCCGAGTGGGGCGAGGAGGTCGAGCCCTGGCAGCCAGTGCGGGCTTTCACCGACCTTGTAGATCTCGTAGACGGGCAGGGCGAAGGCCCCGAGGGTGGCGGCTGCCGCGCTGGCGAACGTGATACAGCCGCCGGTTCGGAGCTTCTCGGCGAGGATCGAGGGGACCTGGCTGCCGGTCCACTGCCGGATTGCGTAGGAGGGGCTGCCCGGGCCGGAGAAGACCCACCGGGCTTGGCGGAGAAGGGTGAGGGCCTTCTCGTGGACAAGAGACCCGACCTCGTCCGCCGACCGGAACGACGCCACCTCAATCGGACGGTTCACGCTCTCGCGGAAGTACTTGACCGCCTTGGCCACGATGTCCGCAGCGTTCTCCTGGAAGCCGAACGGCGTGTCGAGCAGCACCGCCGGCACGGGATCCGGCCCCAACCGAGCGAAGAGGTCCCGGTGCACCTTGCTCATGGTCGGGCTCGTCTCGCCTGAGCCCATGACGACCAGCAGACGAGGCACGGAACGACCTTACGGCGCGTGGTCCGCCTTGAGGACGGCGCCCAGGAGGAGCCGGGCGATCTGCTCGGGGTGCTGGACGTGCAGGTCATGGTCTCCTGGGACCCACTCCACCCGCACGTGCGGACCGGCGCACTCCGCGGCAGAGGCCTCCTCCTTGCGGGTATCCGCCCAGTCGTCGCCGTTCTCTGCGCTGACGAGGAGAAGGGGCACCTGCAGGTCTGGGAGAAGGCGAGACGGCCGGTGTTCCCACAGGCTCCGCAACAGCCGGAGGTGGCGTTCGCGGGTGAGCCACGGCCGCACGGTCCCGTCCTCGAGGAGCTCCAAGTTCCCCAGCGTGGCGGCGACGCCCGCCTCGCCCCAGTCCGGATGGTGGCGGTGGAGCATCTCCGCCAACTCGTCCACCCGCGTTCCTTCCAGGCGCGGCGGGGCGAGATTTCTCTCGCAGTCCTTCCATTCCGGCCACCGGCGCTGGAGCTCGAGGGCTCCGCCGTCGACCCCCACCACCGCCCGGACCCGGTCTGGGTGACGGTAGGCGAGCTCCACGGCCACGTTGCCTCCTGTCGACTGGCCGGCGACG
>JALZEC010000176.1 GCA_030862235.1 Actinomycetota bacterium
TCCTCGACGCCTCACGCGCCCGGCAGGAGCTGGACTGGACTCCCACCCGGACCGCCACCGAAGCGCTGGTTGAGTTCATGGATGGTGTCGCCGACGGTGCCGGGGGCGCCACCCCGCCCCTCCTCCCTCTCGCCGAAGCGAGGCCATCATTGCGACCATGAGCCCTTCGGTGCCGTGAAGAGGCCGGGCTTCGTGGCCGCTCGGTTCCGTCATCTGACGCTGGTACCCGCTTGACGGCGGTGGGGCCGGTCTTCGTGACCGGCGGCAGCGGGGTCGTCGGGCGCGCCGTCATACGCCGGCTGGTGGCGGCCGGGCGCCCGGTCCGGGCCTTGGTTCGTTCGAAGGCGGCGGCGAGCGTGGTGTCGACGTTGGGCGCCGAGCCGGTGGCCGGTGACGTGCTCGACGCTGATTCCCTGTCCCCGGCGATGGCCGGCTGCGTGTCCACCTATCACGTGGCGGGGGTGAACCAGTTCTGTCTGAGGGATCCGTCGGGCATGGTGCGAACCAATATCGAGGGGACGGCCAACGTCGTGCGCAGGGCAGCGTGGGCTGGAGTCGGGCGCGTTGTGTACACATCGTCGGCCGTGACCCTTGGGGAGGCGCGGGGAACCGTCGGGCGAGAGGACTCGCCCCACCGGGGTCATTTCCTGTCTGCCTACGAGCGGTCCAAGTTCGAGGCGGAGCGGCTCGCCCAGGAGCTGGCCGACGGCCACGGGCTGGAGCTGGTCTCCGTCAACCCGTCGTCGGTGCAGGGCCCGGGCCGGGCCAGCGGCACGGGTCAGCTCCTGGTCCGCTACCTCCAGGGCCGGCTCAAGGTCTGGGTGGACACGACCGTCAGCCTGGTCGACATCGACGACTGCGCCCAGGCTCATCTCCTGGCCGAGACCGAGGGAACGCCGGGCGCCCGCTATGTGCTGAACGCGGCATCGCTGCCTACCGCGGAGCTGCTGGCCGTGCTGGCCAGGGTGGCGCCGAACCTGGATGAGCCGAGAGTGGTGCCGCCGCCGGTGGCGGTGGCGGTGGCCGCTGTCGTGGAGGGGGTGGGCCGAATGCGGGGCCGCACCCCGGTCTTCTGTCGCGAGTCGATGCGGGCGCTGCTGTTCGGACACCGCTACGACGGGTCGAAGGCGGAACGGGAATTGGGTCTCGTATACCGGCCGGTGGAGGAGACCTTGCGGAGGACTGCCATCTGGCTGGCCGAGGAAGGACTGGTACCGGCATTCCCGACGTCGACATAACCCGACACTCCATTACCGCTGAACGGTGATAAACCTGCGAACAACAACTCGAGCAGTACAGGGGGGAGCGTGGCTGGGCAGCGCGAACCGGATCCCTCCGCCGATGGCGGCCGTTCCGAAGGAGAGGGAGGCGGGGATCAGTCCCTCTCGCCGGCTTCCACATCAGAACCGGAGAGGCGACCTCTCAGCATCCCCGAGATGTCAGACCTCTACCGGCGGTTGCTCAGCGACATCACGGCCCGGTTCGGCGGCACGCTGGACGACGCCAACGCCGACGCCATCGCCTATGCCGCCGCCGAGCTTTACCACCGCGACTTCGAGCCGCGGCTGTGGGAGGAGAAGTCGGCGCACGATCTGCTCGACCTCTTCGGCATCCCGCGAGCGGGCGTGTTCGCCCCGTACTCGCTCAGCGACCGCCTCCTCCTGTTTCAACGGCGGAGCAGCCAGGCCCAGTACGTCACTCGAGCGCACGAGGTGCTGTCGGCGCTGGGCGTTCCCCGCCACGACGAGGCCGGGGCGGAGCAGAGCCTCAAGTGGCGACTGGAGAGGGTGCTGGCCTCGGTGAACGGCGAAAGCCCGGACGGGGCGGACGACTCGGAGGACGAGTTGGCAGACGATGCAGCGGTCGGAAACGAGGAGCGTGACAAGCGGGAGGAAGGCGGCGACGCCAACCCTGAGGCCAAGGGCGGCCGAGAGGCGGGCAGCGACGCCCCTGACGCTGGCCGGGGGAAGGACCAGGAGAAGACCGAGCCCGACGGCGACGCCAGCGCGGGCGACGGCAATGGGCAAGTCGACGAGCCCGAGGCGATCGGATTCGCACCGCTGGTCGAGGAGCCCGAGGACGGATCTTCGACATTGGCCGGCTCCGGCCGGTCCTCGACGGCCGAGCCCAGTCCGGCCCAGCTCGTCGACGCCGTACGAGCCCTCGAGCAGGCGGCCGAGATGGAGGCGGACCTCGCGTCTCACCCCGGTGCCGCGAATGGTGGCGCCGGTGTCGACGTCGCCAGCCTGGCGGACACGCTCTCGGGGATCCAGGCTGAGATCGCCGCCCTGCGGGACCTGGTCGAGGCGTTCGAGCTCGGCGTGCGTCGCCAGTTCGACGAACTACAGAACCGCTTGATCAGTGCGGGGCAGGGACCGGCCGCCTCACTGGCGCCATCGGATTCTTCCGAACCGGTGCCCCTCATCCCCCGGCCCGTCGACCCCACCCACGAGATGGCACCGGTGTCGGTGGAGCAGGGGCCCCTGTCATCCTTGACCGGCGGAGGCGACGGAGAGGGAGGCTTCGCCCGGCGAAGCGGCCGCCGGGTCCTCCTCGTCATCCTGCTCGCCGTGCTTGGCGTGCTGATCGCAGGCGGAATCGCGGTCGCCGTCGCCCTCGGTTGGGACACGATCCGCCCCGAACCAGCCGGCCTCCTCCGACCCCTTGGTGGTGGCCTGCAACCGTAGGGTGGGGTCGTGCCCGAGCTCCCCGAAGTCCAGGCCATGGTCGAAAGGCTGGAGGCGGCCGTCGGAGGGTCCACCTGTGTCGGGGCCACCGCCCTTCAGTTCTCGGGGCTGAAGACGTTCGCTCCACCGCCCGAGTCACTGGTCGGGCGGGAGCTGGTCGGCGTGGGACGGCGCGGCAAGTTCGTCCTGTTCGACTTCGGAGGTCCT
>JALZEC010000182.1 GCA_030862235.1 Actinomycetota bacterium
GTCCAGCGTCCAGTACCACCCGTAGGTGGATGCGCCGTTGAAGGCGCGCGCCACCCCCGCCCGGGTGAAGTCCGACTTCAGCATGTTGGCGTTGTGACCCGGCGAGTCCCGCCACTGCTCGAACGTGGCCGCGCCGGTGGCGTTGCCGGCGGCAATGTTCTCCCCGGCCGTCCTGAACTGGACGCCGCAGCCCTCGATCCGGGCGCCGAGCACCCGGCCGAGGGAGTCCACGTGGTTGCCGGGGAAGTAGCTCTTGTCCGCCATGTCCCGGCTGAACCACGCCGCCGCTCGGTTCAGGCCGGTGTCCACCGAGAGCGGCTGGCGCCCGTTCGCCGTCCGGTACTCGTTGACCCGGCTGAGCAGGTCCAGCTCCTCGGCGTCGTTGCCCACCTCGCCCGCCGAGACGGTGCAGTTCGTGAGCGCGTTCGCCGGGGCAACGGTCAAGACTGCCCCGGCCACGAGCGCCGCGACGACACCGACGATCAGACTTCTACGGCTCACCCATCACCCCCGAGCTCCGTCCAGCCCGCAGGATGATGGCACGTTCGCCCCTCCCGTGTCCCAACAAGCTGCCGACTGGCAGGATGGAGCACCGCTCAGGGCGCTTAGCTCAGCTGGTAGAGCACCTCCCTTACAAGGAGGCGGTCGGGGGTTCGAGTCCCTCAGCGCCCACCAGATCAGATGACTAGGCCGTCGGGTAGTTCCCTCCTGGCCCCGGCGCTCCCCCCGGTTTCTATCCGGTGAAGGCGACCCGTCCCCGGACGGGTTGAGCGGCTGGTGCGGGTGCCGGTGAGGTAGGGGGTCCGGGATTGACCAAAACGGTGACCTCTCCTAGTTCGTCGTCGTCCCGGCGAGGGTTGGGAAAGTTCCCGCACCCCGGCGGCGGATTCGGCACGATGCACTCGATGCCGGGTAGCTGACAGGTGACGCCAAGCTGGTGCGCCGGATTCCCGGGGAAGCAGATAGGGAGCGTCGTCGTCGTTGTCGTCGTGACGGAGGTCGTCGTTGTGCTTGTCGTCGTGGTCGTGGAGGTTTGCGCCCACGCCGTGCCGACGGGGATCGTCAACAGCACCAGGCCTGTCAGGGCGAGCTTCACCTTCCGCATGGCCGCCTCCTGTTGTGCGGACGCACGCCCGCTCACCGTGTAAACGTTCGGCGGGGGCGAAAGGGTGACGGTCGGGGCGAAAGGGTCTGGTCCCGGACCGGATAAGTGCCCCCCGGCTATCCGATCCCGCTGACCCTTGCGAGGCCACACGCGGCGCAGCGCGCGTCCGTCGTCGCAGCCTTGTCGTGGAGGATCGCGGGCGGGTCTCATGGCGGGGGGTGGCGGTTGCGGTTGTGGTAGCCGCAGGCGGGGCGGCCGTTGGCATCGATGGTGAGCCCGCCGGTGGCGAAGGGGACGACGTGGTCGATCTGGCAGTCCTCGGCGGCCACGTCGCAGAACTCCGAGTAGCACGTGCGGTCCCGCACCTCGATGGCCCGGCGCGTGGCGCCGGAGAACAGCCGCCGGCGCTGGCCCACGTTGGTGACCCGGTCGGGGCCGTCGAAGACCACCCGCTCCACCCACGCCTCGTTCAGCCATCCCAGCAGCGACCCGGGGGCGAGCACAGCCCCGCCGGCCAGCTCACACACCCGCCCGGCCAGCGTCTCGTAGCCCACCAGCACGGTGAAGAGGGGCTCGGGCAGACGGGCCCCGGCGGGGACCGCCTGTGCCCGCCGTGCCATCTCCACCAGCGCGTCGGCCCGGCGCTGGGCGGGGGTGCGGGCCAGGTCCGCCCCGCTCAGCTCCTCGCCCACCCGGGCCTTGGCCTCGGCCCAGTCGGCGGCGAACAGCTCGTCTTCGCTCCGTCCCAGCGCCCGCGCCACCACCTCCCCGCCGATGGGGTCCAACACGGCGTCGAGGAACCACGCCCCCTCGAAGCTCTCCGACAGGTGCAGGCGGCGGCCCTCCCTCATCTCCGCCGCCCGCTCCTCCGCCCCGTCGGGATCGACGAGCTGGGACCAGTAGGCAAGGGCC
>JALZEC010000233.1 GCA_030862235.1 Actinomycetota bacterium
CGAACCGGACTGAGCCAGCTCGGTCGCCCGGTCGACGGTCTTGCGCACCTGTTCGTCGAGCTCGGCGATCCCCTTGACGCCGGCACCGGACACCGACTGGTACGTGCTGGCGACGATCCGGCGGAGCCCCGCTTCGTCGTGCAGGGGCTTGAGCACGGGCATGGCGACCATGGTCGTGCAGTTGGGGTTGGCCACGATCCCCTTGGGGATCGACTCCAAGTCGCCCGGGTTCACCTCCGGGACCACGAGAGGAACGTCAGGGTCCATCCGCCACGCTGAGGAGTTGTCGACGACGGTCGCCCCTGCCGCAGCCACCCGCTCGGCCAGCTGGCGCGACACCGTGGCGCCGGCGGAGAACAGGACGATGTCCAGACCCGCGTAGTCCGCCTTGAAGGCGTCCTCGACCGTGATCTCCCGGCCTTCCCACGTGATCCGGCGCCCGGCGGAACGGGAGGAGGCGAACAGCCGGAGGTCGGTCAGCGGGAAGCGCCGCTCGGCCAGGATCGACTGCATCATGCTTCCGACCAGGCCGGTTGCACCCACGATTCCCACACGCATGCGGGCCACGCTAGTGGAGGCCCCGAGGGAATCAGTCCGAATTGGGCGGTACTCCGTCGCGCTCGGACAGGTCGAAGGCCCGATGGAGGGCCCGCACGCCCTCCTCCACCTGGTCGGCCCGGACCACGCAGCTGATGCGGATGGACGAGGTGGAGATCATCTCGATGTTGACCCCGTGCTCGGCCAGGGTCTCGAACATCTCGGCCGCCACGCCCGGATGGGTCTTCATCCCCGCCCCCACCAGGCTGATGCGGGCGATGTCGGAGTCGTGGATGACCCCCGCCGCCCCCAGCTCGGTGGCCACCGACTCGGTCACCTTCAGCCCGGTCGGGAGGTCGGCCATGGGGAGGGTGAAGGAGATGTCTGTCGTCCCCCCGACGGAGATGTTCTGGACGATCATGTCCACGTTGACGCCCTCGTCGGCCAGGGCCCGGAAGAGCTTGGCGGCGATGCCCGGCTTGTCGGGGACGGACAGGATCGTCACCTTCGCCTCCGACGTGTCGTGGGTGACGGCGGAGATGATGGCCTGCTCCATGGAAGCGTCCTCCTGGCGGATCCACGTGCCCGGCTCCCAGGTGAAGCTGGAGCGGACGTGGAGCTCGACGTGGTGGTTGCGGGCGAACTCGACCGACCGGAGCGCCAGCACCCGTCCCCCGGTCGCCGACATCTCGAGCATCTCCTCGAACGAGAGGACGGGAAGAAGGCGAGCGTCGGGGACGACGCGGGGGTCGGCGGTGAAGACGCCGGCGACGTCGGTGTAGATCTCGCACAGATCGGCCTTGAGCGCGGCGGCGAGGGCCACCGCGGTCGTGTCCGACCCCCCTCGGCCGAGGGTCGTGATGTCGCGGTCGGTCGAAACCCCCTGGAATCCGGCCACGACGACGATCCTGCCCTGGTCGAGGCCTTCCCGGAGCCGGTCAGCCCGGACCTCGAGGATCTTGGCCCGGCCGTGGGCGGTGTCGGTGACGATGCCCGCCTGACTCCCGGTGAACGAGCTGGCCTCGTGGCCCAGCTCGGCGATGGCGATGCAGAGGAGGGACATGGAGATCCGCTCGCCGGCGGTGACGAGCATGTCCATTTCCCGGGCCGGAGGCATGGGCGAAAGCTCGTGGGCCAGGCGGATGAGCTCGTCGGTCGTCTTGCCCATGGCGCTCACGACGACGACGACGTCGTGCCCCTTGGCGCGCGTGCGAACGACGTGCTCAGCGACGGCTCGAATTCGCTCGGGCCCGGCGACAGAGGTGCCACCGTACTTCTGGACGATCAGGCTCACTGGCGTCTCACGGAGTGGTCGGCTTGCCACGCTACCAGCGAGATTCAGGCCTCCCGCCGTGTTCCCGGCGTAGCCGAGGGCCAAACGCCGCCTGTACGGTACGGACCCGTGCCTGCCCAGAAGCGCCCGACTCAGCGCCAGCGCGAGACCCGCCAGGCGCGTCAGGCGGCCCAGCTGGCGGCCCGCCGGAGGAAGGAGCAGCGGCGCCGGCTGGGCGTGGCCATCGTCTGCTCGGCGGTGCTGATCCTCGGGGTGAGCGCGTTCGTCGCCACAGGCGGAAGCTCCAAGAAGGTGGAGACCGCGGCGAGCACGACGACGGTGGCCCAACGCACCCCGGTTTCGCTCTCCGCCGTGCCCGCCGGGGCGACGCTCACGGGCGACACCCCGTGTCCGAGCGGTGACGGAAGCGCGCCCCGCACCACCACCTTTGCCAAACCCCCGCCGCGCTGCATCGACGCGAACAAGAACTACTCCGCCGAGGTCCGCACGACCCGCGGCAGCTTCATCATCGCCCTCGACGCCAAGGCCGCCCCCAACACGGTCAACAACTTCGTCGTCCTGGCCCGCTACAAGTTCTACGAGGGGATTCCCTTCCACCGCGTCATTCCCGGCTTCGTCGTCCAGGTGGGTGACCCTCTGGCCACCGGGCGGGGCGGGCCGGGCTACGCCTTCGAAGACGAGCTGCCCAGGCAGGGCGCGTACAAGATCGGGTCGGTGGCCATGGCCAACGCCGGCCCGAACACCAACGGCAGCCAGTTCTTCATCATCACCGGCGACTCCGGGGTGATCCTCCCCCCGAGGTTCTCGCTGTTCGGGACGGTGACGGAGGGGATGGACGCGGTGAAGTCGATCGAGTCGATCGGTACGCCCGAAGGCCCTCCGACCGAAGCGGTGATCATCCAGTCCATTGCGATCCGGGAGAGCTGATGGCAGTCGAGTGTCCGGCGGCGGACGGGTCCAGCCCGCAGAAACGGCGGTTCAGCGGTCCGCCCCCGATGTGTATCGACCCCGCCCGTCGCTACACAGCGACGATGGTCACGTCCAAGGGCACGATGACGATCGCCCTCGACCCGGTTGCCGCGCCGAAGACAGTGAACAACTTCGTCTTCCTCGCTCGCTACCACTACTTCGACGGGATCGCGTTCCACCGCATCATTCCCGGCTTCGTGATCCAGGGGGGTGACCCCGAGGGCACCGGTCGCGGTGGTCCCGGCTACCGGTTCGAGGACGAGCTGCCGCGGTCCGGCCGCTACGAGATCGGGTCGCTAGCCATGGCCAACGCCGGCCCGAACACCAACGGCAGCCAGTTCTTCATCATCAGCGGTCCGGCCGGTGTCCGCCTCCCGCCGCAGTACTCCCTGTTCGGCAAGGTCGTCAGCGGCTTGGACGTGGTCGCCGCCCTCGACGCGGTCGGTACACCGGGCCAGGGCAGGCCCAAGGAGCGGGTGGTGATCGAATCGGTGACGATCTCTGAGTCGGAGGGCTGATTGCCCTAGGTGGGCAGCACTTCGAGGCCCGACTCGTGACCGTTGCAGAAGACCACGACGCGGCCCGCTCCCTCGACCGACCAGGACCCGTCCGGGTGACGGAGGAGGGCGGTCTGCTCGTCGATGGCCACCACCGGCAGCCCGGGCGGCGCCAGCTTGATCGTCCTGCGGGCCTTCTCCTCCGACCACGTGTCGTGGTGAGGGATCACCGCCACTTGGGCGACCAGAGCCAGCCCCAGGGTGAACGCGCCGCCTCTGGGATCGACCATGGGATCACAGAGCACCATGGCGCCCGCTGACGACGCGGCCAGGACGGCGCCGTCGTTCCAGGCGGAGACGAGGGCGTGCCAGACAGCGGAGTCCTTGAGCACGGACCGCAGGTGCATGGGCGAGCCGCCGGACAGGTACAGGAAGCGGGCGTCGCGGACGGTGGCGGCGGACTGCTCGTCTTCGGCGTCCCGGCGGTTGAGGACCATCAGCCCCCGAGCCTTGCCTCCCAGCTTCTCGAAGTACCGCTCGGCCCACTCGACCGCCCGCTCCGGGTGCTCGTAGGCGGCCGCCGTCGGGAGCACGACGACCTCACTGTTGCCGCTGGCCTCGAGGAGGGCGCGATCGAACGAGCACTTGTCGCGCCACTCGGCCCCGCCGACCAGGGCGAGCATCCCGCTCACGATTGCGAAGGATGGGTCGGCGGCCGGCTGCGCCGCCAGTCGGAGCGATCGTCCTGCCACCACCGTCCCGACCACCGCCAGCGGTTCAGGGGCGGGGGCGCGGGCTCGGCGCCGAGCACCACCTCGAGGGCGGCCGCGATCGCCGCCACCTCCTCGGCCGTAGGCGCGCCGCCGCCGACAATGTCGAAGCGGAAGGAGGGTGGCTCAGAGGGGGACGTTGCCATGCTTCCGGCGAGGGAGCTCCTCCCGCTTGGAGCGGAGCATGGTCAGGCCCTTGATCAGCATCGGGCGCGTCGCCGCCGGCTCAATCACGTCGTCTACGTAGCCGCGCTCGGCGGCGACGTAGGGGTTGGCGTACCGGTCGAGGTACTCCTGGACCAGTTCGGCCCGGCGCGCCTCCCGGTCCTCCGCCTGCTCCAGCTCCCGCCGGTAGGCGATCTCCACCGCGCCGTGCGGTCCCATGACCGCCAGCTCGGCGGTGGGCCAGGCGAACGCCAGGTCGGCCCCGATCGACTTGGAGTTCATGACCACGTAGGCGCCGCCGTACGCCTTGCGGGTGATGACCTGGATGCGGGGCACGGTGGCCTCGCAGAAGGCGTACAGGAGCTTGGCCCCGTGACGGATGATGCCCCCGTACTCCTGATCGGTTCCGGGCAGGAACCCGGGTACGTCGACGAAGGCCACGAGGGGGATGTTGAAGGCGTCGCACGTACGGACGAACCGGGCGCCCTTCTCGGAGGAGTCGATGTCGAGGACCCCGGCGAGCACGCTCGGCTGGTTGGCCACGATGCCGACGGGGTGGCCGTTCAGCCGGGCGAACCCGCAGAGGAGGTTGCGCGCCCATCCCGACGCGTACTCCACCAGCTCGCCGTCGTCGACCACGGCCCGGATCACCTCGCCCATGTCGTAGGGCCGGTTCGGCGCGTCGGGGACGATCTCGAGGAGCTGCGGAGTAGTCCGCTCCGGCTCGTCGGTGGGTTGGGTCCAGGGGGGAGGTTCCGCGCAGTTCGAGGGCAGGAAGGAGAGGAGGTGCCGGACCTCGTCCAGGCACGCCTTGTCGTCGGGCGCCACGAAGTGGGCCACCCCCGAGCGGGTGGCGTGGGTGATGGCGCCGCCCAGCTCCTGGAGCGTGACGTCCTCTCCCGTGACGGTGCGAACGACGTCGGGCCCGGTGATGAACATGTACGACGTCCCCTCCACCATGAAGACGAAGTCGGTCATGGCCGGGCTGTACACGGCCCCACCGGCACAGGGCCCCATCACCACGCTGATCTGAGGGATGACCCCCGAAGAGCCGACGTTGCGGGAGAAGATCCCCCCGTAGCCGACGAGGGAGGTGACTCCCTCCTGAATGCGCGCTCCGCCCCCGTCGTTCAAACCGATGAAGGGAGCGCCCACGCTGGCGGCCATGTCCATGACCTTGTGGATCTTCTCGGCGAACACCTCGCCGAGGGAGCCACCGAACACGGTGAAGTCCTGGGAGAACAGGAAGACCTGGCGGCCGCCGATGGTCCCCCAGCCGGTGACCACGCCGTCCGTGTAGGGACGCTGCTCCATGCCCGCCCCCTCGGCTCGGTGACGGGCCAGGATGTCGAGCTCGACGAAGCTGTTGTCGTCGACCAGGTACTCGATCCGCTCGCGGGCTGTCTTCTTGCCTCGGGCGTGCTGCCGCTCGACGGCTGACGACGAGCCGGCGTGGCGCGCCTCGTCCTTGCGACGGCGCAGGTCCTCCTGGCGGCCCGTCATGCTGCGGTCCATGGCGGCGGTCAGGCTAGTGGCCGTCCGCCGAGGGAAGGCGGGCCTGGGCCTGCTTGGCGCGCTCGACCAGACGCCAGGCCCGTATCCGGCGGGCCATCTCTTCGAGGGCCTCGGTCGGCCCCCTCCAGCGGAGGTCGTCAGCGGCGCCGAGGACGGGGGCGTCGGCCCGCAGCGTGGCCAGGTCCCGGAACAGGTAGGCCAGCTCCTGCTGCTCGACCAAGGTGGCGGCGAGGCGGTCCTTGCCCCGAAGGTCGACGTCCCAGCGGAACCCGAACTCGGGGATGTCCTCTAAAT